>JAFUYV010000262.1 GCA_017476945.1 Fretibacterium sp. | reverse complement strand
GTCCCGCAAGGCGTTCATGATCGTTCCCATCGTGGGTGCCTTCCTGGTCGACATCATCTATCAGCCGCAGACCATCGCTTTTATTAAGTTCTTCGTGCGGGGCTTTACGGGGCAATAGCCTTCAGGGGATGCCCCCTTCCTCTGAGGGTGTATGGGCCAAGTTGAAAGGAGAACGAACATGGCAAGGCTTGTTGAGTGTATCCCCAATTTCAGCATCAGCAAAGAAAAGGACGAAGCCGGCTACGACGCGCTGGTGAACACGGCCAAGAGCATCCCCGGCTGCATCCTGTTTGACGCGCAGAGCGACGGAAACCACAACCGGACCGTCCTCACCCTGCTGGGTTCCCCCGAGGCGGTGGAGGAGGCGGCATTTCAGCTCACGAAGAAGGCCGCCGAGCTGATAGACATGAATAAACACGTGGGAGAGCACTCCCGCATGGGCGCGACGGACGTCATCCCCTTTGTCCCCACGATGGGCGTCACGGTGGAGGAGTGCGTGGAGATAAGCAGGCATCTGGGCCAGCGCATTTGGAATGAGCTGAGGATACCGTCCTTCCTGTACGAGGACTCCGCCACGCGGGAGGAGCGCCGCAACCTCGCCAACTGCCGGAAGGGACAGTTCGAGGGTATGCCGGAGAAGCTGCTTCAGCCGGAGTGGGCCCCGGACTTTGGGGAACGGAAGATACATCCAACCGCGGGGATTACGGCCATTGGGGCCCGTCCGCCTCTGGTCGCCTTCAACGTCAACCTCGCTACCTCCGACGTACAGATCGCCAAGGAGATCGCCAAGGTCATACGGGCCTCCTCCGGGGGATTTAAGGCGTGCAAGGCGATGGGCTTCATGCTGGAGGACCGCGGCATCGCCCAGGTGTCCATGAATATGGTCAACACCGAGGTCACGCCCATCTATGTCGTCTATGAGATGATCCGTGCCCTGGCGGAGCGCTATGGCACCCACATCGTCGGCAGCGAGCTGGTGGGCCTGGCCCCGGCGAAGGCGTTGCTGGACTGCGCGGAGTTCTACCTCAAGCTGGAGAAGTTCGACTGTAAAAATCAGGTCATGGAGTATCATTTGATCGACCTGATGGAGTAGGGGAAGCAGGATGAGTTTAGCAGAATTGCAGGTCAGCACGTTTACGGAGCGCGTTGCGTCCGACGTCCCCGCGCCGGGGGGTGGTTCTGTCGCCGCTCTGGAGGGGGCTCTGGGGGCTGCATTGGGCGTTATGGCTGCCCAACTGACCCAGGGGCGGAAGAAGTACGCGGACTTCGCTGAACACGCGGCGGAGGTCGAAAAGAAGTGCGAGGCCCTGAGGGGGCGCCTTCTGGACGCGATGGAGCGGGACAATGAGGCGTTCAACACGGTCAGCGCCGCCTTTGCCCTGCCAAAGGAGACGGAGGAGGAGAAGGCCCGCCGGAGCGCGGCCATTCAGGAGGGTCTGAAGGTCTGCACACAGACGCCCCTCGAGACGATGGAGCTGTGCGATGAGGGCTTGCAGCTCGTGGCGTCGATGATGGGCCGGTGTAACGACAGCTGTGTCAGCGATCTGGGCGTGGCGGCCCTCTCCCTTAAGGCGGGGCTCCAGGGCGCGTGGCTCAATGTGTGCATCAATATCGCCTCGCTGAAGGACAAGGCGTTTGCCGGGGAGTGCCGTGAGAAGGGGGAGGCCCTGCTGGCCCGCGCAATCCCTGCCGCGGATGAGTGCTACGCCGCCGTGCTCAGGGCAACCCAATGAGGCATCTGACGGCGAAGGACTTTCAGGTCAGTGCGTGGTCCGGCGGCAAGACGGTCCAAATCGCCATTGCGCCGGAGGGTGCGGCCTATGCGGACCGTGATTTCCTGTGGCGGGTCAGTTCGGCCACGGTGGAGCTGGAGGAATCGGATTTCACAGCTCTGCCGGACTATGAGCGGTGGATCATGCCCCTCTCAGGGGAAATGCGGCTGTCGCATGATGGCGGCGCTCCCGTGAGTCTTGCCATTTATGAGGCGCATCGCTTTGACGGGGCGGACAAAACTCACTCTTGGGGGCGCTGCACGGATTTCAACCTCATGCTGCGCAAGGGGCGCTGCCAGGGCCGTATCCTCGCTCTGTGGCAGGACGCGGAGCTGGAAGAGGCCCGCTGGGTTCTTTACTGCGCCAGAAGGGCTGTCGCGGTCAACGAGATCGTCCTTGGAGAAGGCGAGGCCCTCTGTCTGGATGGGGAAGCGCGGATACGTTTTTCGGCTCCGGGCTGTCTGGCGGCGGCGGAGGTCTGGGAATTACGGCAGTCATAATATTTATGTAAGGGATAGCTAAGGCCCAGGCGGTATATGCCTGGGCCTTATGTTTTATCCAAATTTTCTTTTTTATTTCTCCGCCTCCGCTGCTCTGGATTTCTCAGAGTGCTTTGGGGGCACCGTGCGGTTCAGCTCCTGCTGTTTGCGGAAGTCCTCAATGTGATCCAGCCTCTGATTGAAGCGCCAGGCCTCGACCTCCTGATCCAGCTTCATGATCTGGCTGTGCAGATCGCTGGCCTTTGCCCGGTCGATGGGGGCCTGAGAGAGGACATCCTCGAGGTCGATGCGCAGCTTTGCGGCCTCTACGGCTTTGACGCGGATCTCCTGCGGCATATCAGGGGCAAAGCGCCTCTGTCCATCGAACCCTCTGCCAAACCTTCTGCGGCCCTGGCCGCAGCTCGGCCCCATCACGTTGTCACTCAAACAATTCCTTATTTGAGGCCCACGGAAGGGAGCTCCACAGGGACCCTGCGGGCCAAAATGTCCCCGAATACTCTGATTGTTGCCTCGCAAACATTTATCCATCCTTGGGCCCATCGGCGCAGGTTGCCAGCCAAAGTTCTGGATACAACCGTACGGCCCCCCTATCCGGGACAGCAGATGGGCGCCTTCATCGCAGCTCTGAACCTGAACAGGCCCCTCACCGTCGAGGCCCATCGCCCATGGGTGATGGGCCTCCCTGGCGAATGCCAGCCCGGCAACGCTCAACGCCCCCATGGCCAAAAGCGCAACGATAACCTTTCTTGTTTTCATAACAACAACCTCCTTGGATTTAACTTGACGGAGCCTCGCGTCATTCCTTCCGCCTGCCCCTGTTGTGGTTATAGAATACTCCCGGAATATGAAGAGAATATGGGCATCCTGCGGTTTTTTTGTGGAGCCTTACCTTCTGAGCTTATCCCCTGTGACGATGTCTTCCTCCCGGCGGAGGTGGTCCCATAGGTTCTCTGTGAGGGCCTCTGTCCCTCCAATCCCCTCTTCTGTCCCTGGCGAAGCGTTCCTCCCTTCTGAGCCTCTCCATACGTCTGGGGGGACTGGGGTGGCGCGGAGGCCTGTGTCCTCTGCGCCATCGAAGGATAATGCGTATGTCATCAAGCTCAAGGCCGCCGGCCTCCGCTCGCGGTACCGGGGCGGAGGCAGCCAGGCACGCCCAGAGTATGAGCACTGTTAATGTGAGCTTTTTCTTTCCCATGCACGACCTCCTTACTTTTATTCAAAAAATGCCGTGAGGCTCCTCTCCACATCATAATGTAGAAAGAGGATACCCTCAAAATGTGGAGGGACTATGAAAATTATGAGAAAATTTTCTGGGGGAGGCAAGGCTCTTCATATCTTTTTCGTTTTTATGCTTTATAGTAGGAGAAAGTTTTTGAGGAGGTGCGCGATGAAGATACTGATCGTAGAGGATGAACCCGCTATCGCGGAGGTCGTTGCAGCCTATGCTCAGCGTGAGGGGTATGAGACGTCATGGGCCCCGGACGGTCTGACGGCGATGGCGCTCTGGGAGAGCGAGGGGGCCGACCTGGTGGTGCTGGACTTGATGCTGCCCAAGCTGCGCGGCGAGGAGGTGTGCCGCCGCATCCGTGCCCGATCCCAGGTCCCCATCATTATGCTGACGGCCAAGGGAGGTGAGACCGACGTGGTCTCCGGGCTGGACGAGGGGGCGAATGATTACGTCTCAAAGCCCTTCAGCCCGCGCGTCCTGATGGCGCGTATCCGCGCCCAGCTCCGCCCCGCAAGGGAAGTCCGCCCCAAGTCCGAGGGAGCGGCGCCGCTCCTGTGCGCCGGGGGACGCATCGAGATCGATTTGGAGCGCGTGGAGCTCCGCAAGGACGGGACACCGATCCCCGTGACTCGAAGTGAGTTCCTGATCTTCTCGACACTGGCCTCCCGCCCCATCCGGACCTGGTCGCGGGACGAGATTATCCGCACCGCGCTGGGGGAGGATTACGAGGGTTTCGACCGCACGGTGGACACCTACATCAAGAACCTTCGCAAGAAGCTGGCGGAACCGGGACATGAGAACGGCTGGATACGCACCGTCTACGGTTTCGGCTACCGGCTTGATGACGCTGAGACGCAGCCATGATCAAATTTTTTAGGGATCGTTCGCTCAGGGTACACCTGCTCCTGCTCTATGTCCTGCTGGCGATCCTCAGTGGGATTGTCGTCCCGGCGCTTGGGGTACAGTTGAGCCTTGCCGGATTTCGGAAGTACCAGGACCAGAGGAGGCAGACGGACCTGGAGGCCCTGGGCGATTCTCTGACGGCTCTCTATGAGGAGGATGGACGCTGGGACCGGCGGCGCGTGATGGACATCCTGCACCCCGCCCCCCAGTGGATGGGGATGCGTATTGTCCTGCGTGACGCGGAGGGCGGGGTCGTGTTTACTCTGGCCCCCCTTCAGATAAGGGAGGGGGAAAATAAAAGAGGGCATGGCCACGGCATGATGCAGCTTTTGCAGGCGGACACACGCGAATTTACAAATCATATGCTCATTGAGCTGTCGTCCGGTGGAAAAACGCTTGGACGCCTGGAGGTGGATTACAGAACGCCGTCGAACCGGCTTGAGAGTGATTTCCTCTCCTATTTGATGCGCTATACCCTCGCGGGTGCTTTTGTGATGATCGTGGTGGCCTGCGGGCTGGGATTTCTTGTCGCTGGAGGGCTCAGCCATCCTGTGGTCAAGGCGTTGGAGAGGACCCGGCGTATCAGCCGCGGCGAGTATGAGCTGGAGCCGGTCAGGCCAACAGGCATCCGCGAGATGGACGCGCTCTCTCGCGGCGTCGAGGAGCTTGGGCGTTCCCTTGCGGGCCAGGAAAGACTGCGCCGGAGGTTGATGGTGGACATCGCGCACGAGCTTCGGACGCCGCTCACCGTCGTGCGGACGCAGATTGAGGCCATCGCGGACGGTATCTGGGAGGCCAGCCCCGAACGACTGTCGACATGCGTCTCGGAGATGGAGCGCCTCAGCGGCCTGATTGAGGACGTGGAGTCCTTGACGCGGCTTGAGGGGGATGCCCTTGCCCTTCACCCCGAGGAGATGGACATGGCACTGTTCCTTGACCCCGTGCTGGACGCCTTTGCCCCTGTCTTCGAGAGAGGGGGGGTCGAACTTCATCGCGAGCTGGCTCACGGGCTTGTGGTTGAGATCGACCCTGACCGTTTCCGCCACGTGATCGACAATCTGCTCTCAAACGCTCTGCGCTATACCTCTGCTGGGGGCCGCGTGGAGGTGCGGCTCTTCCCGCGCGGCAAGGACGTGGTCATTGAGGTGGAGGATACGGGGATAGGCATTGCGCCTTCGGACCTACCTCACGTCTTTGAGCGCTTCTATCGCGCGGATGAGTCCCGCGCGCGAGTGACGGGGGGGCGCGGCGTGGGGCTTGCCATCGCCAAGGCGACGGTGGAGGCCCACGGCGGGAATATCTCCGTATCAAGTCAACGTGGACAAGGAAGTTGCTTTTCCCTGACCTTATCTTGCGTGTAAGCCGCCGTTCAGGGTGAAGGGGGCGAACGCGGGGTTGGCATCCTGCGAATCGCCAGGATATCCGATGACCGGCCTCTGCCGCTCCTCCCGGTGAAGGCTGGGCCGCGGCAGAAGCAGCTCATAGAGGGCGGAGGCTCGAAATTCCAGTCCGGCAAGGCTCTGCTCAAGGCTACCTCGCGCGGCGGCAAGACGTGTAACAAATGGCAGCGCCGTGTCCTTCCTGTGCGCTCTTAAAAGCTCGCGGCCTCGTGCCGTGAAACCCAGCACCCGCGCGTAGGGGACGCCCGCGCTCCTCAAAGCGCACGCCGTCTCGCGGTCCACCCCCGCCAGAAGGTGGATGAGGCGCCGCCGGATGTGTCCCCGCGTGTAGCGGGCGGAGACGCAGCGCCCCACAAAATCATCAAGGCTCATGGCGTTGCGCCAATGCTCCAGGAGGAGGTGCTCCATCCCCTCATCCATACCGTCCATGGGGCGCAGGCCGTCCGGCGTGCTGCGAAGAAGAAGCGCCTGGAGCATGGGCCATAGTTTTTTTGCGGAGCGGCACAGCCGTCCCGCCTCCTCCGCCTCGCGCAGAAGTTCGAGGGAGAAGGACGGCATCGTACCGATGAGCGGGCTGCCGTCCCCGATGCCAGCCCCCTGGCGCAGGGCTGCGCGCAGGGCCCCTGCGCTTGCGTGGGGACTGAGGGTAAGCGCGCCGTGCTCCTCGCCGTGCCGGGGAAGGGGGAGAGGGAGCAGGGGATAGCCTCTTTTCCTGATGCGCAAGAGATAGGAAAGAGCCAGGAGGTTGTTGGGGAAGGAGGCGAAGGTCCCGGCGCCGGGGAGCAAAAACTCCAACGCGTTGGCCGCGGCCTTGGGGTAGGAGGCCCCGCGCTTCAGTTCCTCCTTCATGCGCTGCCGGTAGGGCGCGGGTTCGTGGAGAAGGGTATCCAAAATGGGCTCTATGTCGTGGGCCGCGTCCTCCATGCCGAAGGCGATATGAGTGGCGAGGCGCGTCCGCGCAAGGAGGTCCACCGCAGCCGCGCTGAAGTCCGGGGCGGCTGCGCACGCGAAGAAGAAGGGCAGCTCGATCACCAGGTCCGCGCCGCAGCGAAGCGCCATTTTTGCGCGTGTCCACTTATCGCACAGGGCAGGCTCGCCCCGCTGGGTGAAATTTGACGACAGGATGACAACGCAGGGTGCGCCGCCCAACCTTGAACGCGCCTCCTCCATCATGAGGCGGTGCCCGTTGTGAAGAGGATTGAATTCCGCGACGATGCCGGTGACGGGACTCATGTTCAGACGAAGCGCGAGATGACGGATGCGGCGGCAAGCATTGAGATCCACCTCTCATGGATTTTACTTTCTTATATTATAATATAAGGTATTGAGCTGAACAGAACCCCATTGGCGGGGTCAATCTTAGAAGGGCAGGTAGATCAGGCAATGAAGATTTTGGTCATCAACTGCGGCAGTTCCTCGCTCAAGTATCAGCTTTTCGACATGGATAACGAGTCCGTCCTGGCCAAGGGGCTGGTGGAGCGCATCGGCATCGACGGCTCCCAGATCAAGCACACCAAGACAGGGATGGACGCCGTCGTTACCCAGACTCCTATCCCGGACCACAAGGTCGCGATCAAGCTGGTCCTTGACGCGCTGACCGATAAGCAGCATGGGGTCCTCTCCTCACTCGGCGAGCTCTCCGCGGTTGGCCATCGCATCGTCCACGGGGGCGAGGACTTCGCCGCGTCCGTCAAGATTGACGGCAAGGTCATGGAGGCCGTCAAGCGCTGCGTGCCGCTCGCGCCGCTGCACAACCCCGCCAACATCATGGGCATCGAGGCCGTTACGGCCGCCCTTCCCGACGTCCCGCAGGTCGGCGTTTTTGATACCGCCTTCCATCAGACCATGCCGCCCCACGCCTTCATCTACGGCGTGCCCTATGGATACTATGAGAAGTACAAGGTGCGCCGCTACGGCTTCCACGGCACGAGCCATTTCTTCGTCTCCCGCCGCGCGGCCGAGATGCTGGGCCAGCCTGTTGAAAAGCTTAAAATCGTAACGTGTCATCTGGGCAACGGCAGCTCCATCACCGCGGTGGATGGGGGGAAATCCGTCGACACGTCGATGGGCTTCACGCCCCTGGCCGGCGTCCTGATGGGGACCCGCAGCGGCGACGTGGACCCGGCGCTCCTGCCCTTCATCGCGAACACGGAGAAGCTGAGCCTGGCGGAGGTCGATGCCCTCCTCAACAAGAAGAGCGGCCTTTTGGGCGTCTCCGGCATCAGCAGTGACCTCCGCGACATCGAGACGGCCGCAGGCAAGGGCGACAAGCACGCGAAGCTGGCCGAGGACATCCTGACTTACGATGTGAAGAAGTACATCGGGGCCTACGCCGCGGCGATGGGCGGCATCGATGCCCTGGTCTTCACCGCCGGCGTCGGGGAGAACAGCGCCGCGACCCGCGCCGCGGTCTGCGACGGGCTGGAGTTCCTGGGGATTAAGATCGACGCGCAGAAGAACGACATGCGCGGCAAGGAGATGGAAATCAGCGCGCCTGGTTCCAAGGTTCACGTCCTTGTCATCCCGACAAACGAGGAACTTATGATTGCCCGCGACACCAAGCGCCTTGCGTTCTGATAATTCCTTGACCAGTACGGGCGGCCTTCGCTGTATCATCGTCCTTCCTCCGCGCAACGACACCGAGGCCAGAGTGGAGGAGGCGTGGGGCGTCCCCTTTTCCGACGGGGTGGACTTCGAGGGGCAGCATTTTTCCCTGCCTGAGGGGTGTTCCGTCCGGGCGGCGGCTCAATGGCTTGAGCCGTCGCTCCTCTCGGTGACGATCTCCATCAGTGCCAGCGTCGTTGCTCCGTGCGCGCGGTGTCTGAAGGACGCTCCCCTTGCAATATCGGAAGATTTGATGTATCTTTATTATTTGCGTGGCCTTGAGTTTGGAAAGGACACGGAGCTTGAGTCCGATGAGGGCTTCATGCCGGTAGAGATTGATTTTTTTGGCCGGACGCTGGACTTGGCGCCTCAGGTATGGGAGAGTTTGTTGTTACTCCTTCCGTCCAAGGTCCTATGCCGAGAGGACTGCGCGGGCCTTTGCCCGCGTTGCGGGGCGGACCTGAACGAGGGACCGTGTTCCTGCAAGGGCGAAGAAGGGGATCCACGGTTTGAGGTTCTCCGCGGCCTTGCTTTTGGAGAGGAAAGTTGAACCGCTTTCATTAAAAGACAGGTTCTATTAAGTTAGAGGAGGAAATGAAATGGCTACACCAAAGAGAAAGACGTCTCACGCGCGGACAGCGCAGCGCAAGGCCAACTGGCTGGGCGCCTTGAGGGCTCCCAAGACCGCGAGCTGCCCTCATTGTGGAGAGCCTGTCAAGGCGCATCACGCCTGTCCCGCGTGCGGGTACTATCGGGGGAGGAAGGCCGTAAACATTAAAAGCGACGAAGAGGCGGCGAACTAAGCGTCGTCCCGTTGGGCAAAGGGATGCCGAGGGCAGAGCGCTGTCCTCGGCTTTGTTCTGCAGTTCAGGGCCACTCCGCCAGGCTGAAAGGACCGTTAAATCATGGCTGAAGAAAAGTTTCAATTTCAATCGGAGGCCGCCGAGCTCCTGAAGATGATGATCAACTCGGTGTACTCCAACCGGGATATCTTTTTGCGCGAGCTGATCTCCAATGCGTCTGACGCGCTGGACAAACGGCGCATCGAGCGTCTCCGCAACAGCGAGCTGGCGGATTTCACGCCGGAGATACGCATTAGCAGGGACAAGGAGGGACGAACGCTCTCCGTCTCCGACAACGGCGTCGGCATGACGCGGGACGAGATGATCCAATACCTGGGGACGATCGCCAAGTCCGGGACAAAAGAGTTCCTGGCCGCGATGAAGCAGGAGGGGCATGACCCCCATCCCGGCGGGGAGAACCAGGACCAGCTCATCGGGCAGTTCGGAGTGGGGTTCTATTCCGTGTTCATGGTGGCGGACAAGGTGGAGGTCATCAGCCGCAGGCTGGGCAGCGCGGAGGCCTGCCGCTTCACCTCGGAGGGGGATGGCTCCTACACGCTCTCCGAGGCGGAGAGGGACTGCGGCACGACCGTTACGCTCCATCTGCGTCCCGCGGCGGAGGGCGGGAAGGACTACACCGATGAGTGGACGCTCCGCGACATCATCCGGCAGTACTCGGACTTCATCGCCTGGCCTGTCGTCATGTCCGTCACCCGCCACAAGGACGGCAAGGAAGTCGTTGAGGACGAGACCGTCAACTCTCAGAAGGCGATCTGGTGCCGCAGCGAGGCCGAGGTGACGGAGGAGGAGTACCGCGAGTTCTATCGCCACCTGACCCATGATTGGAAGGAGCCCCTGGCCCACATCCGGCTGAGCGCGGAGGGGGCCACCAGCTTCAAGGGCTTGCTCTTTATCCCCTCTGAGGCGCCGTTTGACCTTTTCATGAACCCCAAGGCGGGGGGCATCAGCCTTTACATCAACCGCGTCTTCATCATGAACGACTGCCAGGACCTGATCCCGGAGTACATGCGCTTCCTTCGGGGTGTGGTGGACTCCGACGACCTCTCGCTGAACATCTCGCGGGAGATTCTTCAGGACGAGCCCATCATCCGCGTCATCCGCCGCAGCACGCAGCGCAAGGTGTTCAACGAGCTGAAGAAGATGCTGGAGTCCGGCCGGGAGACGTACGAGAAGTTCTGGACGGCCTTTGGGCGCATCTTCAAGGAAGGCATCGTCCAGGACCACGAGCACGCTAAGACAATCCTTGACCTCGCCCTGTTCCACACGACGGCCAGAGACGGCGAGGGCGGCTGGACGACGCTGGCCGCTTATCGCGAGCGCATGAAGCCGGGACAGGAGGGAATATACTGCCTGGCGGGCCGAGATATCTCCGCGCTGCGTTCCTCGCCGAAGCTGGAGCCGTTTGCGAGGAGGGGCTATGAGGTCCTCCTGATGACGGACCCCGTAGACGAGGTGATCCTTGCGGACACCTCGATGATGGGGGAGGACTTCCCGAAGCTCCTGAACGTGGGCTCCGGGTCCGTCACGCCGGAGGGCGAGGAGGAGCGGAAGGAGGCCGAGGCACGGCTCAAGGCCCTGGAGGAGGACTTCGCCCCGCTGAAGGAGCAGGCCCTTTCATCTCTGTCCGAGCGACTGGAGGGCGTGCGGCCGTCCCTGACGCTGACGGACTCCCCTGCGTGTTTGCGGGATTCCCCCAACGGCCTCTCCTTTCAGATGGAGCAGCTTCTGCGGGCCGCAGGCCAGACCCCGCCGCCGCAAAAGAGGATCTTTGAGCTGAACGTGGAGCATCCTCTGATTAAGAAGCTCATGGAGATGGCGAAGAATAAGGACGCGCAGACGGCGGACCTGATTGCTCTGCTCTATGACCAGTCGCTCCTCCTGGAGGGCGCGGCGCTGGCGGACCCGGCTGCGTTTGCAAGGCGTCTGAATAAGGTTATGGCTCAGGCGTTAGGCGCGTAAACGGCCTATCTGCTATAATACCTACAATACCGTTAAAAAGAGCGTCTCCCTGCCCGCTGGGCATACCCACAGGGCACAAGCAGGGGGACATGGGGGTGGATCATGCCGAGACTGAGAAGGACGGTTGAGGGGGCGTCTCCAAGCACCGTCGATGACGTCGATGAAAAGGAACGGAAGGTTGAGGCTGTGAGCGCGGAGCAGCTCGCGAGCCCTGCGGACCGCGAGGCTCTCAAGGCCGCCGTCGAGCAGCCGCGGGCGGAGGTTTCAGAGTCCATGGTTGCACAGCCTGTTGAGCAGCCTAAAAGAAGGAGAGGCCGCCCGAGGAAGTCCGAGCAGGCTGTGGTGACGGATACGCCACAGCCAGAGGCCCCCAAGCGGAAGAGGGGACGGCCCAGGAAACATCCGTTGCCTGAGCCCGTCGTGGACGTGGAGCAGCTCCTTTCCCAGGAACAGAAAGCAACCGCCAGCGAGAGCGCTGCACAGGAGCCCGATGTTGCCGTTCAAGAGCAGCCTTTCACGGAAGGAACGGCGGTTGAGATGCTCTCGGAGGTTCCTGAGGCTCCCGCCCCTGAGGAGCCCCTCTCCGAGGAAGCCGCCTCCGAGCCCACCGAAGAGCCGTCTTCCGGGCAGGGGCTGTTGGAGCAGCCTTCCATGGAGGAGACGGCGGCTGAGGCAGCGCCGGAGGCCGTTGAGGTTCTCGCTCCTGAAGAGCCCGCCTCCGAGGAAGCCGCTTCCGCGCCCATCGAAGAGCCGTCTTTCGAGCCGGGGCTGTTGGGGCAGCCTTCCCTGGAGGGGACGGCGACTGAAGAAGCAGCGCCGGAGGCCGTTGAGGCTCTCGCCCTCCAGGACCCCGCCCCAGAGGAGACCGTGACCGAACCCCCTTCGGAACCCACCGGGGGGACCCCTTCTGAACAGACTGAGGATGTCTCGCCGGAGGCGGAGGAGAAACCTGTTGCCCCTTCTGAGGTGGACTCGGAGGAGGAGTTCGCTCTTAAGTACGATATGGACTCCGGGAAACGTTACGTTGACGCGATATCCCAGAAGACGAATTTCGAAAAGATGCTGGAGGAGCTCTCACGAATCAGCCAGGATATGCTCTCGTGGGAGGTTGAGAAGTTCGCCAATAAGTACACGAAACGCTATCAGGGCGAGGGGGATGCGGCTGAGGCCGCGTCCAGAAAATTTGAGGCGTTCCTTGGGGGCTTCATCACGAACGCGGCCATGGAGCTTTACGATCGGGGCTATCAGGAGGCCGCCTTCCAGCGCCTGGAGCAGACGAGGAGCATCCTGGAGGCCAAGAAAAAGTTGGAGAATGAGGTCGAGTCCATCAAGGCCCGGCAGGAGGAGGATACGATCGACCTCTCCGACATGCTGGGGCTCTTCGGCGACG
>JAFUYV010000261.1 GCA_017476945.1 Fretibacterium sp. | reverse complement strand
AGAAGCCCGTCCTTCAGCTCAAACGTCAGGCCGGAGTCGTTGAGAATGCTCTCAGCCACAGGAGCCATGGGGCTGTCCGGCCCCAGCAGGAACTCCACGACGTTTGCCCCGCTCCCCGCGAGGGCGGCCTGGAAGAAGGGTACCCCCTCCGCTGTCGTCCCGCCGGACAGGGCGGCGGCCTTTACCGCCACCTTCTTCAACACCAAATTAACGATCTGAATGGTATCCTCGTCCAACCCCGCGAGAGGGGCAAAGGTCCTCAGATTCTCCTCGGACAGAGCCCAGCGCAGAAGGCCGCCCAAGTCCTCCACGCGCAGGGCGAAGTAGACGGACTCCTTCGGCTGAGCGCTCAGCGCATCCTCCGGGGCCGCCGCCCATGCCGCGGAGAACAGGCATAGGCACAGGCACAGGGCGACGCCCGTTCGCTTAAAAGATGTCCTCATCTTCAAACCCTCCTGATGTGTCGCGACTAATTTTTGTACGCGCCATAAATTTCGAGGAACGTCTCAGGCTTCAGGGAGGCCCCGCCCACAAGCGCGCCGTCGATGGACTCCATTGAGAGCAGCTCCTTCGCGTTGGAGCCCTTCACGCTGCCGCCATAGAGGACGACCGGCGCGACATCCCTGCCCGCCACCTCGGCGATCAGCTTCTTGCTCCAGCCACAGACCTCCTGGGCCTGGGCCGGCGTGGCGGTCTTGCCCGTCCCGATGGCCCACACGGGCTCGTAGGCATAGATCACCTTGCCCATCTCCTCCGGGCTCAGACCCTTCAGCGCGGAGCGAAGCTGACGGTCCATGACCTCAAAGGTGCGGTTCCCCTCACGCTCCTCAAGAGTCTCGCCGTAGCACAGGACCGGCGTCAGCCCCGCGTCGAGACACGCCTTGACCTTCTTCGCGACCAGCTCGTCCGGCTCGCCGAAGATGTGACGGCGCTCACTGTGGCCCAGGATGACGTGCGTGACCCCCTGCTCCTTCAGCATGGGGATGGAGACCTCGCCGGTGAACGCGCCCTTGGGCTCGTAATAGCAGTTCTGCGCGCCGACGATGGGCGGATGCTTCAGGTCCTTCGCCCGGTAGCCCGCCTCCCAGATGGAGGTGAAAGCCGGGAACACCGCGACCTCCAGCCCTGTGCCCAGGTCCCCGGCAAAGGGCTCGACCGCGGCGCCATACCCTTTGAAGAACCCCTCGGTCTCCGCCTTGGTCATGTTCATCTTCCAGTTGCCGTAAAGATAGATCTTCTTCATCCCTGCGTACCTCCTGTGTCTTATAAAGTTTAAAGGGATTTACTTAATCTCAAACGGGGCCATGCCGGGGAGCTTCTTCCCCTCACAGTACTCCAGGCTGGCCCCACCGCCGGTCGAGACGTGGGAGACCTTGTCCGCAACGCCGAACTGCCGCACCGCCGAGGCCGTGTCCCCGCCGCCGATGACCGTCACCGCTCCAGCCTTCGTGCAGTCCGCGACGGCCTCGGCGAGCTTCTTGCTGCCCTCCGCGAAGAGCGGGTTTTCGAAGACGCCCATCGGCCCGTTCCAGAGGACGGACTTCGCGCCCTTCAGCGCGTCCACAAAAAGCGCCGCGGTCTTGGGGCCAATGTCCAGCCCCATCTTGTCTGCGGGCATGGCGGCGCTCTCCGCAACGCTCGTCTCTGCCGCATCAAGCCCGTCCGCGACGACGCTGTCCACGGGCAGGAGCACCTTCACGCCCATTTTCGCGGCCTTTTCAAGGGTCTCACGGGCGAAGTCCAGGCGGTCCTCCTCGCAGAGGGATTTGCCAGTCTCCATGCCCTTCGCCCTCAGGAACGTGTAGGCCATGCCGCCGCCGATGAGGATAGTCGTGGCCTTGTCCAGGAGGTTGCCCACCACCGCGATCTTGTCCGACACCTTGGCTCCGCCCAGGATGAGGACGTAGGGCTTGGCGGGGTTCTCGCTGACGGCGCCCAGCATCTCCGCCTCGCGCATCAGCAGGTCCCCGGCAAAGGAGTTCAGCAGGGGGATGACGCCGTTGGTGGAGACGTCGGCCCGGTGGCAGGCGCTGAAGGCGTCCATGACGAACACATCGAAGGGCGCGGCCATCTGCTTGGCGAAATCGGGGTCATTCTTCTGCTCCTCTGGGTGGAAGCGGGAGTTCTCCAGGAGCACGACCTCGGATTTGGGATCTTTGACCGCGTCCAGGGCCCCGGCGACCTGCGGCCCGACGCAGTCGTCCACAAAGCGCACTTTGAGCCCATAGGCCTTCTCCACATCCGGGACGATCTGCGACAGGGAGAACGCCGGGTCAACCTTGCCCTTGGGCCGGCCGAAGTGTGACACCAAGGCAACCTTCGCCCCCGCGTCCAGCAGCTTCTTCAGCGTGCTGGCGTGGGCACGGATGCGCGCGTCATCCGTCACCTTGCCGTTCTTGAAGGGGACGTTGAAGTCCACCCTCATCAGGACCTTCTTGCCCTGAACATCCTTTGCCTCAAATGTCTTCAGCTTCAATTCAACAACACTCCTTTATTGTACTTTGACACGTAATCGCTCAGGCGAGCCCAGCGATATTTTACAGTACTTTTTTGAATTGGGGGCGAGAGGTTGTTCCCAAGCTCCGATAGGGAGGCCTCCGGGTTCGCCAGGCGCGCCTCCGCAAGCTGGCGCAACGCGGGCGGCAAAAGGGGCAACACCCCCTCGCTGCGGGCCCTTGAGGCCAGCCTCGTCTGTTCCTCCGCCACGCGGAGTGACCGCCGGATGTTGGCCGTGTCGCAGTTGCTCACGCGGTTGGCCTGATCACGCAGGGAGCGCATGATCATCCGGTCCTCAATCTGCAGCGACGCGGAGGGGAGCCCCAGGTTGCAGAGGAACGTCACGATGCTCTCCTGGTCCCGGAGGAACATCTCCTGTGCGCCGTGAAAGACCCGTCCCCGCCAGGGAAGCCCCGTCCGGGACAGCAGGGTCCGCATTGGCCCCGCGACGGAGGGATGCGCCACCCGGAACACCACATAGTAGCCCGACTTGGGGAGGTAGAGCCCCCCGCAGCTCCCCCACAGGCCGCGCAGCCAGGCGGCTTGACTTACGTGACTCGACAGAGTCGCCGCGTCGGGCCGGTCAGCTATGCCGGAGCGAACCACGGGGCAGCTTGTGGAGGCCTGTCGGGCGGCCGGGCTCTCCGTGGCCTGGGCCAAATCCCTTGCGAAGCGTTCGACCTCCTCCTGGAAACCCAGCGGCAGGCTGATGAGGACGCTTCCCCGCCTTCCCTGCGCCTTGTCCGGGAAGGCGACGGCGTCCGCGATGTTGATGTCGGGATACCACGGCGTCCAGCGCCAGAGTTTCAGAAGGCGGCGCGCAACACGCAAGCGGTTTGTCCGGAGTGGTCCTTCCCTGCCGCCTTCCCGGTTGGGCAGGAAACCGGCGAGCAGCCCCATGCACTCGGCCTCGATCCCCCGTCCCTCGACGGGGCAGGCCCCCCACTCATCCCAGAGCGCGCCGGTCAGTTTGTCCCTGTGGGAGAGCATGGGTTCAAGCCTCCGGCCCCTCGCCGGGGACCTGGGACGGCCTCTCGCCGGCGGGGAACATATCGGGAACGTCCAGATGGCGACAGAGCCGGACGACGATCGCGGCCAGCTTTTGTGGGTCATGCCGCAAAATGCGCTTTCCATCCTGGCTGCTGGTGACGAGCGCTGTTGGGGCCTCGATGCAGAGACAGCCCATCCCCTGGATGAGCTCCCGCTGATGGCGGTCCAGATAAAGGGGATCCGCCCCCTGCTCCGCATAGGACGCGACGATATCATCCGGGATCGTCTCGCTGTTGACGATGATGCAGTCCGGCACCGCACCGAGGGCGGCGGACACCCAGTCGAGGTGTTGGACGATGTTCATGCCCTCCGTCTCCTCCGGCTGGGTCATCAGGTTGGAGATGTAAACCTTCGGGACCTGGGCATCGCGGACCTTCGCGGCAAACTCCGGCAGCAGCAGGTTAGGGATGACGCTGGTGAAGAGGCTGCCCGGCCCCAGCAGGATGATGTCCGCCTCGTCCACCGCGCTGATAACGTCGGGGAGCGGATGGGCATCCTGAGGCTCCAGCCATATCTCCTGAAGCTCCCGCCCGTGGCATGAGAGCTCCAGCTCTCCCCTCACCTGCTGCCCCGCACGGGTCTGCCCCACGAGGGTGATGCCCTCCGTCGTCACAGGGAGCACCCGGCCACGGATGGCCAGCAGGTGGTTCATCTGCTCCACCGCGACGCTGAAGTCCCCGCACAGCTCCGTCACGGCCAGCAGCAGAAGGTTCCCAAGGCTGTGTCCCTCCAGCTCGCCCCGGTCGAAACGAAAGTCCAGGATGCGCTTGAGCGCGTTGTCGTTCTCCGCCAGAGCCACGATGCAGTTCCGCACGTCCCCCGGCGGCAGGACGCCCCACTCCGTACGGAGGCGTCCGGAGCTGCCCCCCTCGTCCGTCACGGCGACGACGGCCGTGATGTTGCGCGTGAAGGCCTTGATGCCCTTAAGGAGCGTGGAGAGCCCCGTCCCCCCGCCAACTGCGACAACGGACGGCCCCATCGCCAGGCGGCGGGCGATCGCCCCCCGAATAGGGTCCCGGTCCCCGCGGGAAAGGCGAATGTCGAAGACGACGATCAGGAACAGGGTGACAAAGACGCCAAGGGCGAAGCCCAAGGCCCAATCGAAGATCATGACCGGGACGAGGGGATGGGGCCAGTCCCGAGGCGTGGGCGGTCTAAATCACCCCTGTCCCTGTGGAGAACGCTGACGGTCCGGCCGTATCGGGCGGCATAAGCCGCGTAGAGCCACTCCGCCACGGCGACGGAGCGGTGACGCCCCCCCGTGCAGCCCACGGCGATGTGGAGCTGCGCCTTCACCGTCTTGAGGTATTGCGGGATGACGAAGTCCAGAAAACCCTGGCAGCGCGCCATAAACTCCCCCGTCTCCGGGAAGGAGCGGAGGTAGTCCTGCACGGGACCGTCCGTGCCGGTGAGATCCTTAAGTTCTTCGACATAATAAGGATTGGGGAGGCCGCGCACGTCCAGGACGAAGCTGCTGTCCTGCGGCACGCCGTACTTAAACCCAAAGGAGCTGATCAACAGTGAGATGCCCGCCTCCGCGTCCTCGAAGAACTCCCGCAGGAGGCGCTCCCGGTGCTGATGTAAGTCCATCATGGAGGTGTCGATCACCACGTCCGCTCTCTCCAGGACCGGGGCAAGGATCTCCCTCTCCCGCAGGATGCCCTCACGGGTCGAGAGGCCCTTCCCATTCAGCGGCCTCTCCGAGGAGCTCAGGGGGTGTACGCGCCGCGTCCGCTCATAGCGGCGGAGGAGCTCCTCGTCGGACGCGGTGAGGAACACGACCCGCACCAGCCCGGACGAGGCCGCGCGGACGGCATCAATGGCGCGGATGAAATCCTCCGCTTCCGCGAGGATGGGTGCGCTGTCCACGTTGCGCACGTCGAGCGTCACGACGACGCCGCGCTCGATAGCTGGGGGCTTGTCCGCCAGAAGGTGAAAGAGCTGGGGAAGGAGCTCGGGAGGGAGCCCATCCACAGTGATGAAGCCAAAGTCCTCAAGGACCTTCAGCGTCATCGTCTTGCCCGCGCCGCTCATCCCCGTCACGATGATGAATTGCCGGATCCCCTTCTCCAATCCAGGATTTGACTTGCTCACGCCGCGAGGCTGACCGTCACCCATATCATCGCACCGCCTTTCTCCCCTCATTATATCCTACCCCGGCGCATACGTAGAACCCAATGTTCAAAACCCAGTCCCACGGTCTGAGAGCCATTCCTCAACCTTCATGTTATCTTGGGCGATCCTGCTTTTTGTCAGGATCTCTTGACTTTCCCGGAAAGATATGCCATGATAAAAGAGAAGTAACTGAAATTGATGATTTGAGGTCGTTATGATGTGGAAGTTCAATCGTACAGCCGGATATTTTAGCTACCGCTACTTTAGCTTTACCTGCTTTGGTAAGGCTTGTTTGTGTTTGGCTGATACGAGGAGAAACTGAGACACATCAAGGTCAGGTGCGCTAACGCCCCTCGCAGCCAAGGCGAGGGGCGTTTCTATTTTCTGTCATGATTTGTGAGGAGGAAGAAAAATGATCATTGTCTTGAAGGAAAATCCTGATCCCGCTCAACTGGAAGGTCTCATTGGATGGCTTCATGAGAAGGGGCTTCAGGTCCATACCAGCACGGGGGAGTCCCACATGGTGCTGGGCCTTGTTGGTGACACCGCCTCAATGGACATCGACCTCATCGCGGCGCTCGATATCGTCCAGAGCGTCAAACGTGTCCAGGAGCCTTACAAAAAGGCCAATCGCAAGTTTAACCCTGCGGATACCGTCATCCAGGTGGGGGGGGCTCAGGCGGGGACGCAGATCGGCGGGGGCACGCTCACCATTGTGGCGGGTCCCTGCTCCGTGGAGACCGAGGAACAGATACTCACCGTGGCGGAGTCCGTGAAGAGGAGCGGCGCCACAATGCTTCGTGGCGGGGCGTTCAAGCCACGTACCTCCCCCTACTCCTTCCAGGGTAAGGGAGTTGAGGGATTGCGCCTTCTGAGCCTGGCCAAGAAGGCCACGGGCCTGCCCATCGTCACGGAGCTGATGGAGGTCCACCAGCTCGAGCACTTTGGCGACGTTGATGTTATCCAGGTCGGCGCGCGCAATATGCAGAACTTCAACCTGCTCAAGGAGCTTGGCCGTCAGGACAAGCCCATCCTCCTCAAGCGGGGGATGGCCGCCACGCTTGAGGAGCTCCTGATGAGCGCGGAATACGTCATGAGCGAGGGCAACGAGAAGGTCATCCTCTGCGAACGCGGCATCCGCACCTTTGAGACCGCGACGCGCAACACACTTGACCTTTCCGCTGTCCCAGTCCTCCGCCAGCTGAGCCATCTCCCCATCATCATTGACCCCAGCCACGCGACGGGCAAGGCCGCCCTTGTTCCTCCCATGGCCATCGCGGCGGTGGCAGCCGGGGCCGATGGACTCCTCATCGAGGTCCACAACGATCCGCAGCATGCCCTGTGCGACGGCAGCCAGTCTCTGCGTCCCGAGGTGTTCGATGTTCTGGCCAAGAAGCTCCGTGCCGTCCACTCCACCATGCGGGATCTTGAGAATTTGGGGAGGGTATCATGAATGTCGGGATCGTTGGCCTGGGGCTCATCGGCGGGTCCCGGGCCAAGAGCGTAAAAACGCGCACGCAGCACACCGTCTGGGCGACGGACACGGACGGCGAGACCATGACCCTGGCTCGCCTCTGTGGGGCCATTGACGCCCCCCTGACCGATGAGAACCTTCCCAACTGTGATCTGCTCCTGCTGGCAGTTGCCCCTCACGCGGCGGTCGAGTGGGTCAGGGCCCGCGCGGATAAGATATCGTCCAAGACGACCGTCATAGACCTCTGTGGCGTGAAACGCGCTCTCTGCAACGCATTGTTACCCCTGGCCCATGAATACGGCTTCACCTACATCGGGGGACATCCCATGGCTGGAACGGAGCGCAGCGGCTTCGTGAACTCCCTGCCCGACCTCTTCGTGGGGACCTCCATGATCCTGACGCCGGAGCCTGGAGTGGACATTCAGCTTCTGGAGAAGCTCAAGGCCTTCTTCACAGACGTAGGGTTTGCCTCTCTCACCTTCACCCAGCCTGAGGAACATGACCGCATCATCGCCTACACATCTCAGCTCGCCCACGTCGTGTCCAGTTCCTACGTGAAGTCCCCGGATGCTGCGCGGCGCCGTGGCTTCTCCGCGGGGAGCTTTCGGGACATGACGCGCGTGGCCCGCCTGGATGAGCGGCTGTGGACGGAGCTCTTTCTGGACAACAGCGACTTCCTCTCGGAACAGCTTGAGGTCCTTATTGTTCACATGACGGAGTATCTGGACGCGCTCAGGGCGAAGGACGCCCCCCGGCTTCAGGCCCTCCTGAAGAATGGCCGCGAGAAGAAGGCGCTGGTGGGGGGAAACTGATGCGGACTCAGCGGGTGAATGTCGGAAAGGGTTATGACGTCAAAATAGGTAAGGGCCTTCTTACACAATGCGGGGGGGAGGTTGCCGGTGTTCTGGGCCCCTGCTCCATCGCCGTGGTGACGGATGCCAACGTCGGGGGCCTTTACCTCGAAAGGTGTCTGACCAGTTTTGAGGAGGCCGGCATCAGGGCTACTGCCTTCACCTTTCCCGCCGGAGAGGGGGCAAAGACCCTCTCGACGCTCTCGGATATCCTGGAGGCTTTGGCCTCATCGGGACTGACGCGCGCTGACGGCGTCGTGGCGCTTGGCGGAGGGGTTACGGGGGATATGGCGGGCTTTGCGGCGGGATGTTATATGCGCGGTGTGCGCTTTGTCCAGCTGCCGACGACCTTGCTGGCCGCTGTAGACTCGTCCGTCGGGGGGAAGACCGCCGTTGACCTGAGGGCCGGCAAGAATTTGGCGGGCTTGTTTCACCAGCCTTCGCTTGTCCTGTGCGACACGGATTGCCTGAATACGTTGCCCGAAGCGGAGTATCAGTGTGGGCTCGCCGAGGCGCTGAAGACCGGTGTGTTGAGCGGCGAAGGGCTGTTTCGCCTCTTCGAGGAGGGCACGGCACGCCAGTATACCGAGGAGATTATTGCCCATTGCGTGGAGTACAAGGCCGGAGTGGTGGAGCGAGATGAGAAGGAGCGGGGTGAGCGTAAGCTTCTGAACCTCGGGCACACTGTTGGGCACGCCATTGAGCTGTGCAGCGGGTACACCATCCTTCACGGCCTCGCCGTTGCCGCTGGGCTGGCGGTCATCGCGCGCGCGTCGGCGCGGCTGGGATGGAGCGCTCCCGCGACCGCCCTCCGCATCGAGGGAGCGCTGAAGAAAAGCAGCTTGCCCATAACGACGAACTACTCTCCGAGCGAGCTGTCAAAGGCGGCGCTTTCTGATAAAAAACGTGAGATGAACAACATTACCCTCGCGATCCCCTGCGAGATCGGGGCCTGTGCGCTGAGGACCGTTGGGGTTGGGGAGCTGGAGGGCATTATCGCTGCGGGGTTGCCGCCGCTGGAGGGAGCCCGGTGAACGTCAGGATATTCCCCCGCCCCCTGAGCGGCACGGTCATGGCCCCTGCCTCCAAGTCCGAGGCCCATCGCCTGCTCATCTGCGCGGCATTAGCGGACCATCCTACGCGCGTTCACCTCAACACCTCCTCCGAGGACATCGAGGCTACCCTGGGGTGCCTTCGGGCCCTTGGGGCCGGAATTGAGCAAATAGACGAGGGACTTGAGATAACTCCTATTGATATTCAAAATATCCCGGATAATCCCTTGCTGGACTGCCATGAGAGCGGATCAACCCTGCGCTTCATGCTCCCCGTCGCGGCAGCGCTGTGTGGGCGCGCATCCTTTACCGGCTCGGGACGCCTCCCCGACCGCCCCATCGGGGAGCTTCTGGAGGAGATGGGGCGGCACGGAGTCCGTTCTTCTTCAAACAACCTTCCACTGGAGATAGACGGGCGTCTCTCCCCTGGCGATTATTGTTTGCCCGGAAACGTCAGTTCGCAATACATCACGGGGCTCTTGATGGCCCTGGCCCTTCTGGATGGCGACAGTCGCCTGACTCTCACCTCTCCTCTCCAATCGGCCGCCTATGTGGACATCACGCTGGCCGCGTTGGCTCGCTTTAAAATTAACTGCAAGGTCAGGAGTGATGCGCAGGGCCATCCCATCGGCTACGAGGTGCTGAAGAGCTCGTTTCATTCTCCGGGAACTATGGCCGTTGGGGGGGACTGGTCGAACGCGGCTTTCTTCCTCGCGGCCGGAGCGTTGGGCGACTCTGTCTCCGTAACAGGGCTGGATACCGATTCCCCTCAGGGGGATAAGAAGATCGTGGAATTGCTGCGGGGATTTGGCGCTAAAGTGGACGTGCGGGAAAATGAGGTCGTTGCCTCGCCTGGAGTGCTCCATGCTCAGTCGATTGATATCGACCCGACCCCCGATCTGCTGCCCATCCTGGCCGTTATTGCCTCGTGTTCTGATGGTGTAACAACTTTTTTTAATGGGGCTCGGCTGAGGTTGAAGGAGAGCGACCGCATTGCGGCAAGCGCGGCGATGATTCGTGCGTTAGGTGGTACAGTTCAGGAATTATCGGACAAGTTGATCGTTACGGGTACCCCTCTTTCCGGAGGTGAGGCAGACGGCTTTCATGACCACCGAATCGTCATGGCGGTGTCCATTGCCGCGGCGCGGTGTTCCAGCAACGTCATCATCAGGGGGGCGGAGGCCGTGAATAAATCTTATCCTGACTTTTTTAAGGATTATGGGACATTAGGAGGTGAGGTCCATGTCCTCTGAGTTTGGGGCAAACATCCGGGTCAGCGTCTTCGGGCAGTCTCACGGCCGGGCCATAGGTGTGCTGGTTGATGGGTTGCCAGCGGGGGAGCGGGTGGACATGGAGGAGCTTTTGGCCTTTATGGCCCGCCGGAGGCCGGGCAGGAACTCGCTGTCTACCTCGCGCCGGGAGGCGGACTCCCCCACCTTCCTCTCGGGGCTGAAGGACGGCCTCACCTGCGGCGCCCCGCTCTGCGCCATCATTGAAAACGGCGATGTCCGGTCATCGGACTACGATGAACTCATCGATAAACTCCGCCCCGGTCACGCGGACTACACGGCCTGGGTAAAATGGGGAGGGCGCGCCGACATGCGCGGTGGGGGGCATTTCTCTGGGCGGCTCACGGCCCCGCTGTGCGTCGCCGGAGGTATCGCGAAGCAGATCCTCGCGCGGAAGGGTATCCATGTGGGGGCGCACCTTGTGGAGGTGGCAGGAATATCCGACAGCCCCTTCCCCCTGTCCCCCACTCCGGAGCTGTTCACGCAGGTCGCGGAAAAGGCGTTTCCCGTTCTCGACGACGCGGCCGGCGAGGACATGAAGGCCGCCATCCTTAAGGCAGCGGAGAAGGGAGATTCTGTCGGCGGTGTGATTGAGTGCGCTGCGATTGGGCTGCCTGCGGGCTTGGGGGCCCCGATGTTCGACGGCGTGGAAAGCCAGCTTGCCCACGCCCTGTTCGGCATCCCCGCCATCAAGGGGGTGGAGTTTGGCGTGGGGTTTGCCGCAGCACGCTTCTCCGGCTCTCAGAACAATGATCCCTTTACCATAGAAGAAAATAATATCGTAACAACAACAAATAACTGTGGGGGTATCCTGGGGGGGATCACGAACGGGATGCCGCTGACGCTGCGCGCCGCGGTGAAGCCCACGCCGTCCATCGCCCTCCCCCAGCGAAGTGTGAGTCTGTCGCGCCGTGAGAACGTGGAGCTTGTGGTTAAAGGGCGTCATGACCCTTGTGTCGCCCACCGCGCGGTCCCCGTCATCGAGGCCGTAACGGCCTGCGTTCTGCTGGATATGCTCTATGATTATGATAAGGATAAGCCGGGAAATTTGACTCAGGAGGGGTAACCAAAATGGACATTGCGGAAATTCGCACAAAGATCGACACTATCGACAGCGAGATGCTCAGCCTCTTCCTCCAGCGCATGGAGCTGATGCGTGACGTTGCTGGCTACAAGAACGCCCACAGCCTGCCCATCATTGATAAGGCAAGGGAACGCGAGGTCCTGGCTAAGGTGATGGACAGGGCGGGTGACATGGAGGAATACGCCTTTTACTTCTTCTCCAAGCTGATCAGCCTGGCTTGCGCCCGGCAAAATGAGTTTATCGCCAAGCCGACAAAGGTGCGCGCCCTGGTGGAACAAATAACGACACAGCTCCAGGAGGTCTTCCCTAAGACGGGAACCGTTGCCTGCCAGGGGGTGGAGGGTTCCAACGCCCAGGCTGCCTGCGACAAACTGCTGCCACGCGGGCGCATCATGTACGTTAAGAACTTCAGGGCCGTGTTTGAGGCGGTGAGGTCCGGATTGTGCAAGTATGGCGTCCTGCCCATCGAGAACAGCTCGAACGGTTCTGTCCGTGCCGTGTACGAGCTCCTGTTGGAGTATCAGTTTTCCATCGTCCGCAGCACCAACCTCTTCGTCCACCATGAGCTTCTGGCCAAACCGGGGACAAGACTCGAGGATATCCGGCAGATTTACTCCCATCAGCAGGCCCTGGGCCAGTGTTCCGGTTTTCTGTCCTCGCTCTCCGGGGTTGAGGTCATCCCCTACGACAACACCGCCTCGGCAGCCAAGATGGTCTCGGAGTCTCAGGAGCCGGGGCTTGCGGCCATCGCCTCGGCCCAGTGCGCAAAGCTCTACGGCCTCGCCTGCCTGCGCGATAACATCCAGGACAGCGACAACAACTACACTCAGTTCATCTGCATTTCCAAGGACCCCGTGATTTATGCCGGGTCGAACCGCATTAGCCTGATCCTGGCCTGCGACAACACGCCGGGTGCGCTGAACGATATCCTTTCCAAGCTGTCAGCCCGGGGGGTCAACATGGGCAAGCTGGAAAGCTGCCCCGTCACAGGACGGCTCTTTGAGTTCATGTTTTTCTTAGAGCTGGATGCCTCCGTGCAGGAACCCGGCGTCCTGTCCGTGTTGGATGACCTGGAGCGGTCCTGCCCCATCTTTACGTTCCTCGGTAATTACGCGCTGGTGTGAGCTATGCCTGTCTACGGATTGATCGGCCGCACGCTCTCGCACAGCTGGTCCGTGCCGATCCACAAGGCCCTGGGGTGTGAGGAGTACCGGCTCATCGAACTGGAGCCTGAGGAGCTTGGGGAGTTTTTGGCGCGGGAGGATATCGGCGGGCTCAACGTGACGATCCCCTATAAGCGTGATGTCATGCCCTACTGTGCCGAGATTGCGGACACGGCCCAGCGCGTGGGGAGTGTGAACACGATCGTTCCCTCCCCTCGCGGGCTCTGCGGCCACAACACGGATCTCTACGGCCTTCAATACGCCCTTCGCCGCGCGAACATCTCCCTGTCGAAACGTAAGGTCCTCATCCTGGGTTCCGGCGGCGCGTCCCTGGCCGCAAAGGCTGCCGCGGAGCTTGAGGGAGCGGGCAGCCTTGTGATTGTCTCACGCAGTGGTCCTGACAACTATCAGAATATCTCCAGGCACCTTGACGCGGAGGTGCTCATCAACGCGACGCCGGTGGGCATGTCCCCTCACACTGGGGACCTGCTCGTGGACCCGGCGGATTTTCCTGACTGTGCCGGCGTTGCGGACATGATCTATAACCCCTGCCGGACGGCGTTTTTGATGCGTGCGGAGGAGGCGGGTATCCCCTGCACGGATGGGCTGCCGATGCTTGTGGCCCAGGCGGCGGCGGCTGAGGAGCTGTTCACGGGGCGAAAAGGGGGTGTTGAAAAAATCGAGGGCATCTTGACGGACCTGCGGCGGGAGATGTGGAACATCACCCTGATAGGGATGCCCGGCTGTGGCAAGACGACCGTTGGACGGGCGCTGGCAGAACTCACGGGCCGGCCCCTTATTGATCTCGACGAGGAGATCGTCAAGGCGGCGGGCCGCTCCATTGGGGATATCTTCGCACACGACGGTGAGGCGGAGTTCCGGCGGCTCGAGCGGGAGCGGATTGCCCTTGCCGGGCGGCAGAGCGGGCATATCATCGTTACGGGCGGCGGGGCCGTCAAGAGCCCGGAAAATTACGCTTCCCTGCATCAGAATGGACGCATCTATCACCTGGAACGAGAGACGGCGCTGCTGGAGCGCGAGGGGCGTCCCCTGTCCCTGGCGGGGGACCTTGAGGTCCTGTACCGGGAACGCCGCCCCCTTTATGAGCGGTTCCGCGACGCGGCGATCGAGAACAGCCGGACTCCGCGTGATGCGGCTGAGGCGATTTGGAGGGATTTCTGTGAGAGTGCTGGTCATTAATGGCCCTAATATGAACCTGTTGGGCCTGCGTGAGCCGGAGATATATGGAGCAACGACCTATGCGGGCCTGATGGAGATGATACGCTCCGAGGCTGCCGCACTGGGAGTTGAGGTCGATTTCTTCCAGTCCAACCACGAGGGGGCCCTGGTGGACGCGATACAGGACGCTTATGGCAAGTTTGACGGCATCGTTATCAACCCCGCGGCCTACACCCACACGAGCGTCGCGATCTTAGACGCGTTAAAGGCCGTTGGATTGCCAACTATTGAGGTTCACGTCTCTGACCCCGACATGCGGGACGACTTCCGCAGGGTATCCTACATCCGGTCCGCCTGCATCGCCACCGTCAAGGGCAAAGGCCTTCCAGGGTACATTGAAGCGCTGAGGCTGTTGCACACATATCTTTCCCAACGGCGTCAAAAAGGTTCGGCTTGATAAAAACGCGACGGGGGCGTAGAAAGGCAGCGGCCTGTCCATGCCCCCGTCTGTACGGACTCAAGCCTCTTGTTGAATTTAGCTTTCCGCCTCGTTCAACATCTTCAAGAACTCCTCCTCGCTGATAATGGGGACGTTGAGGTGTTCGGCCTTCTTGAGCTTGGAGCCCCCTTTGTCTCCCGCGACAAGGTAGGAGGTCTTGGAGCTGACGCTGCTGGAAGTGCCGCCTCCGCGCGCCTTGACCTCCGCTTCAGCCTCTGCACGCTTCATCGATGAAAGCTCGCCCGTAAAGACAAAGGATTTCCCCCTGAACCCCTCACCGTTTGTGCCGGAGTCGACCTCAGATGAGACAAAGTTTAAGCCCCGTTCCTTCAGGCGGGCCAGGAGTTCCAGGTTGGCGGGGTCATGGAAGAAGGCCTCCACCGAGGAGGCGATCACCGGGCCGACCCCCTCAATCCCCGCCAACTCCTCCTCGGAGCTTTCCTTCAGCTTAGCCATGTCACCAAAGTGGGCGGCCAGGAGCTCCGCCACGCGCTTGCCCACGTAACGGATGCCCAGGGCGGCTATGAGGGAGGATAACGGCCGGGACTTCGAGGACTCAATTGCGGCCATGAGGTTCTGGGCCGACTTTTTCCCCATGCGGTCCATCGCGGCCCAGTCGTCCGGGGTCAGGTCGTAGATGTCGGACAGGGTTTTGACCTTGCCGCTCTCAATGAGCTGACCCGCTAACTTATCCCCCAGCCCGCGGATGTCCATCCCCACGCGCGAGGCAAAGTAGCTCAGCCCCTCCTTGAGTTGAGCGGGACAGGACGCGCGGTTAGGGCACCGCAGCACCGCCTCATCCGGCAGGCGCACAGCCTCCGAGCCGCAGGCCGGACAATGCGAGGGCATCTCGAAAGGGGGCGGGGTCTCCCCGGTTCGGGCGGAAAAATCAACCGCCACCACCTCCGGAATGATCTCCGCCGCCTTGCGGACCCGCACAATATCCCCAACGCGGATGTCCTTGCGCTGTATCTCGTCCCCGTTGTGGAGGCCCGCACGCTGTACGGTCGTCCCCGCCAGCCGCACCGGCTCCAGGTTGGCCACGGGGGTCAGGGCTCCCGTCCGGCCCACGGAGATATTGATGCTGAGGACTTTAGTCCTTGCCTCCTCAGGGGGGTACTTATAGGCCACGGCCCAGCGCGGTGCGTGGGCGGTCGCCCCTAGCCTGTCCCAGAGCGTAAGGTCGTCCAGCTTGACAACGGCCCCATCCGTCACATAGCCAAGCTTAAACCGTTCCTCCTGCCAGCGTGCAATGAAGGCGTCCACCTCCTCCAGGGAGCCGCAGCGTTCCCACGCCGGCTGGATGGGCAGCCCGCGGTCAGCCAGCCAGGAGAGCGCGTCGCTCTGACGCGTTACCCCCTGCGAGGGCGCGTCAACGAGATAATACAGGAAGATGTCGAGACCGCGCTCTGCCACGATGGAGGAGTCCAGTTGACGAAGAGTGCCGGCAGCCGCGTTGCGTGGGTTCGCAAATAAAGGTTCCTCCCGCTCCTCCCGTCGCTGATTCAGGGCGTTAAAGCGCTCCCATGTCATCAATACCTCGCCGCGCACCTCGATTTTGCCGGAAAAATTTCCCGTTAAGCGCAATGGCAAAGAGCGCAGCGTACGAAGGTTCTCCGTCACGTCCTCCCCCACCCGGCCATTTCCACGAGTTGCTCCTCGAACAAAAACTCCATCCTCGTAGAGCAGGGAGACGGCCAGACCGTCGATCTTCATTTCACAGGTGAAGGCCTTATCGCCCTCTGGAATGTTGTCCTTCATACGTTCCCAAAATGAGGTTAACTCTGTAGGACTGAAAACATTATCCAGTGAGAGCATAGGGCGAAGGTGCTCCACCTTCTTGAAACTATCCAGGACCGTACCTCCCACCCGGCGCGTTGGGGAGTCGAGGCGGGCAAGATCGGGGTATTGCTGTTCTAACTCCGATAGCTCCCGGACAAGGGCGTCATATTCCGCGTCGGAAATCTCTGGCGCGTCCTTGTCATAGTAGAGGCGCGCGTGGTGGGCGACGAGTTCGTAAAGCTCCTCCAGCCTGGCGGGAGAGT
>JAFUYV010000260.1 GCA_017476945.1 Fretibacterium sp. | reverse complement strand
GAAGCAGCGCGGCAGCGCCGCTATTTAATCTTAAAGTACTTCTCCGGGACCTCCTCGTCCGCCAGGCCCAGAGCGCCCTTGCCAAACACGTAGGTGTCCTGACGCACCAGCATGAACTTCTTGTTGCGCACGCCTGTGCCCAGGTCCATGTAGTAGTTCGCCCCCCACTTCACGCCGGGGCAGAACTCGTTGAAGCAGCCAAGCACGTCCTTCATGCTCCCGACCTTCGCCGTGCCCTCAACGACTCGCTTGCCCAGCTCCGCCAGAGCCGCGCTGGTGGTGTAGCCGTAGGAGTACGCCCAGGTCCCCATGCGGCCCTCACCGCCGGCCTTGATGACCTCCGCCTCGACCTTCTTCATGATTGCGGCCCAGTCGCCCTTCTCCTTGGAGAGATCGATGCCCAGCGCGCCGGGGTAGCCCATCAGCGGTGACGGCAGGGACGCCTCGAGGAAGATGCCTCCCAGCTCCGCGATGCGCTTGATCATGGGCTCGGTGTGGGCGTCGTTGGTGCAGAAGAACGCGGCGTTCTTGCCATACTTCTCAATCCACGTCGGCATGTTCTCCAGGAGATACTGCTGCGCACCGGCCACGCCCACGTCGCCGATGGGGTCCGGAGCCGTCTCAAAGACAAATTTCATGCCCAGGTCCTTGCAGGCCTCCTCCATGATGGCGCGGCGGCGGCCCAGCAGCTCAAGGCTCATGTGGCGCGGGAAGGAGACGTGGACGAACGTGTCCGCCCCGAGCTTCTTGGAGCCCAGCGGGATCAGGTAACCGCGGCTGATGTTGTCGATGTAGATGGACAGGTCGGCGACGGCGCTGATGACCGCGGGATCCTCCTGGGGCTGCCCCGTGAAGAGCAGGATGTCCGGGCGCTTCTCGCGCACGCGGCGGAACCCCTCGGACGTTCCCGGGATGCCCTGGTTCACGACGATGACCTTCATCTTCGGGTCGTCCGCCAGGCCGACGATCTGGCTGATCGTCGTCTCCATCTCGGACGTGAAGTTGTCCGGGTAGGTGACGTGGGTGATCATGCCGCCCTTGCTGGTGTCGCCGTAGCGCTCGATCATCAGCTCCGCGCCGCGCAGGTCGTCCTCGCCCTGGGAGACGGTCCCCGTGACGATGCCGATGTGGAACGCGGGCTCGCCGGCCTTCTTGGATTCCTCAGCCAGAGCCTCCTTGACGCCCTCTTTAACGGCGTCCTTGATGGCATCCTTCGCAGCGTCCTTCAGGTCCGCAGCGCTGGGAAGGGCCGCGGCGGCCATACCGGCGCACAGAGCGCAGGCAAGCAGGGCCAACAACACAGACTTGAACTTCACAACAAACGCCTCCTTCATGAGATTTGGCCACAAAGGGCCGGCTACATTATAACAGAAGCCCCTGCTCGCAAAGCCATCTTCATGTATGAAAGAATCTTGTTTGCGTTTGCGTCGTCATTTGAAGCCTCTGCAAAACGAATTGCACGTTTAACTTTTTGCGAGGACAATGTACCGCCAATTGTTAATCCGCGCTGTTTGTCGCACTGTGTTAATCCTTCAAGCGTGTCGGGGCAGATAGGAGTGACGGGTGTTGACACACATCATGGTGATTTACGCGGTGAAAGTGCCTCATTCAGAGCTAATAATGAGGCGACCGGTCAAGGTAAGACGCGCGAGGAAAGTAAAATTACACACGAGGCCTGCACAACGGTTGCTTGTGAAAAAGGAACATAAGTGGAATTTTACAACACGGAACAAAATGCATAACTTCTTTGAAGCGCCTACTAGAGGAACATCGGCACAGCCGGTTATTGCTAACCAACTATGCCGACGTTTTTCCAGGAGTGTTAATCCCTGACCTGTTCCCTCGTTTAAAACTATTATTTATCCGCGCTGACGGTTCCCTGTGACGCGGGCTGCGGCTCTGCGTCTGCCGAGGCCGGCTGCGGGAAGAGCGAGGGATCATAAATCTCCACCTTCGCCTTCTCCAGGAGGCTGCTGCGGAAGTTCGTCAGCCGCTGCTGGAGCTCCTGCTCGCGGAGCATGACGCGGATGTCCCCGCTCACGTCGTCATAACTCCGGGTGGACTCCGCAACGTGCTCCGTCTTGAGGGCGAGGGCAAAGTCGTTGCTCGACAGGGAGAACACCGGGCTGACCTCCCCCACATCCAGGGACGCCAGAGGCTCGAACATCCCCGTAAAGGCTGACGTGGGCAGGAACACAGGCTCCTGCGTGATGTTGGCGATATCCTGGGAAGCAAGCCGGTCGTCCGACACCGCCTGGGCCCAATCTCCGCTGGCAAGGGGAGCCTGCACCGCGGCGAGGCGGCTGTGCAGGGCCGCGGCATCCTCGCTGTTGTTGAAGCTGGCGAAGCAGACCATGAAGCCCTCCGGGGAGTGGTAGAACATATCCTTCATCACGTCGTAAAAGCGGAGGGCCTGATCCTCGCTGACCACGACCTCGCCGATCTCCGAGCGGTAGAGCTGTTGTGTGGCCATCTGACGGGCCACGTTCTTCTTATAGTCCTCCACCTTGATGCCGGACATCTGAAGGGCCTGATAAAACGCCTCGCGCGTGGGATAATACTGGTCGGCGTAAGCCTTCATCATCTGTTCCGCCTCCGCGTCCGAGACCTGTATCCCCCGCTCGCTCACCTCGCGCTCCGTCTGAGATTCAAGGACATATTGGTCAAGGATGGACTGATAAAGCGCCGGCATATCCACGGAAGCGAGGTTGCGCTGCCCCATGTCCTCCAGGGCCCCGCGCAGGAGCCGCTCCAGCTCCGAACGCATCAGGACGCGGCCATTGACGCGCGCCACCTCATAGTCCGTCATTGTGCCGTCCGCGTTGCGCCGAGGAGCGCGTGCGCTCCGCCCCTCGTACATCAGAAACGTCGAGAGCAGGAAGGCCACCACGATCACGACCATGATCCATTTCATCTGCTCCCTCAACTTCTTCATCATCTCGACCAGTCCTTCCCATTCGTTAGTTATGGCGGGCGCCCTCCCTGGCCCCATAAAAATAAATTTTAGCATATCCCGCGCCTCAGGAACAGCGTCAGGTCAAACCCCCGCCAAAGGACGGCCTGGATGGACGGCGGCCGGAAAAAACAAATGGGCTCTTCAAGCGGTTATGGCGCGGGCCCCGTCTGCTCATAAAGGAAAGTTGTGCGGATGTGCTTATGTCTGGCAAAGCGCTGCACGTCCTCCAGGCGTTCCCCACGCTGCAGGGCCAGCTTCATCGACGAGACCTTGAGCGAATGAGCCGTGAGGCGGGCGTCATCAT
>JAFUYV010000032.1 GCA_017476945.1 Fretibacterium sp. | reverse complement strand
TATGAACGCTATATGCTGATGGGGGCACAGGAGACCTTGAGGCGCTTCGCCCCAAAACTTGCACTGTGTATCTACCATCTGCCGGACGACCCAGCGGTAATGTCCGCGTTGATCAGGCAGGCCAACCCCGCTTATAATATTGTGCTGAAGAGTAAGAAGCTGTACGCGTCAGTGCCCGCTTACACCATTCGGGCCGCCAGTTGAGCTGTCCTCGCGATAGAATAAACTTCTGAGGGAAGGTTCTGTTTTTCATGCTATACTAAGATGATTGAGGGGCTTGGGCCCAGAGCATTGATGAAGGAGTGTTCTCTCAGGTGAAGACAGAACTGCCCGTTTTGAAGATAGGAAGGTATCAGCCGCGCTATCCCCTTATTCAAGGTGGGATGGGCGTGGGCATCTCCGGTGTGAAGCTCGCAGGAAATGTCGCGCGCTGCGGCGCCATTGGCACTATCGCAAGCGTTGGCCTGTGCCACGACTCTCCTCTTTTTAAACCTGAAAAACACAACTACTTTGAAGTCAACGTGACCGTCATTAAAGAGGCCCTTGCCGCCGCGCGGGCCATAGCGGGAGAGGACGGCGTTCTGGCCGTCAACTGTATGGTGGCCCTGACGGACTATGACACGCAGGTTCGCGCCGCCGCGGAGGGTGGGGCGAATATCATCATTTCCGGAGCAGGCCTGCCGCTCCGCCTGCCGGACTACACCAAGGATTTTCCGGATGTCGCCCTCGTGCCGATCGTTAGTTCCGCCAAGGCCGCAAGCCTTATCACCCGGCATTGGGAGAAGAAATACGGGCGCTCTCCGGACGCCTTTGTGGTGGAGGAACCGGCGACGGCAGGGGGACACCTGGGGGCCACGACGATGGAACAGGTCTACGATCCGGCGCTCTCGTTGGAGGCGGCGGTTCCCGAGGTGGTGAAATTTGTGGCTGACGAGATGAAGTCCGACATCCCTGTCATCGCGGCGGGCGGCATCTGGGATCGAGCCGACCTGGAACGCGTCTTCGCCCTTGGGGCCAGGGGAGCCCAGATGGGCACGCGTTTCGCCTGCACGGAGGAGGGGGACGCTTCGGACCGCTTCAAGCAGGCCTACATTGATGCCAAGGAGGAGGACGTCGTCCTGATCCATAGCCCGGCCGGGCTGCCCGGACGCGCGATCAAGAACCCCTTTGTCGCCAGCTATCTTGAAGGCAAGGTGGAGAGCAAACCCTGTTTTGCAAACTGTCTGTCCCATTGCCGCTACCGCAAGACGCGCGAGACCTTCTGCATCGCTGCCGCTCTGGTGGACGCCTTTAACGGCAACTGGAACACGGGGCTCTTCTTCTGCGGCAGCAACGTCACGAAGGTTCACAAGGTCGAGCGTGTGCCGGACATCATCTCGGAGTTGTTCGCGTGAGCTTAAGTAACATAAGATACATTATAGGACATTTATGCAGAGACGCGAAAAAACCTCCCCCTGAAACAGCGGGAGGTTTTTTCTATTAATCGTTTACAATTATTCACGCCTTCACGAAATGGACAGGAGGTCAAGGGCATTTAAGTACAGGATGTTTTCCTTTGCGCTTCCTTCCAAGCCGGAGCCCGCGAAAAGCGGCTCATATCGAGAGGCCGTCAGGATGGGGAAGGCCGTCCCCATAAGAAATTTGTGCGCAAGGCCGGCGGCCTGAATCGTGTCAAGCATCTTCTTCTCATAGAGCCACGGAAGGGCCGCGAGGTCATAACGGACGTTAGCGAGGCAGAGCTTCATCTCCGGCATCAGCTCGTAGAGCCAGAGTCCGCCTCCCAAATGGGCAAAGACCGTTTTCACCTCGGGATGGTGAGCGCAGAATGAGGCGGCCTCCCTGGGGCCAACGTTTCCTTTGCCCGTATAGATGTGTCCAACGGGCTCCGCCGTGTGCCACAGCACGAAGAGGCCGGCCTCGTGGAGCACCCCGGCCAGACGCCATGTCTGCTCACGATCGGAGAGGTCCAGGTTCTGTCCTTCCGGGAAAAGCTCCCCCACCCCAACCAGACCGGCATCCGCGCACCGCAGTATCTCCTCCGCCGCTCCCCTGGCAAGCGGCGGGACAATACAGAGGCCGCTCAGCTTATCAGGATGGCGCTTAACACCCTCGATGATGTAGTCGTTGCAGAGCTTGCACAACGCAAGGTCCTGAAAGGCAAAACCACCCGCCACGGCACGTTCCACACCTTCACGCTCCATATATTCGAGAAGGCTGTCAAGTGTCCCCCACTTATGGACCCGACTGTGTATGAGCGCGCCGAAATAGGGTTCGCGCCGGGCGATAGCCTCCGCGTTGCGGATGATCTCCGGTGGATAAACGCGAACATGGAAGTCAATGATCTTCAAAAAAATTCCTCCTCAAAGTCCTCCTGGCAGGCGGAGCGGATGGCCTGTCCGCTGAACCCCCGGCGATATAGCCTTGCGGCAATTTTGCGTTCCTCCAGGCCGCTCTTCCGCCACGAGGCCACAAGGGGCCGGAGCCTTTCTCCCTCGTCCGGGATCTCCTCAAGACCCGCCTGTATATCCTCGTCTGAAAGGCCGCGATGACCGAGCTCATAAGCGATACGACCGTCTCCCCAGGCTTCATGGCTTCCGGCGAAGAGGCGCGCGTAGGCCACATCATCCAGAAGCCCCATCTCCTGCGCCTCAAGGAGCAGGGACTCCACCGTTTCCTCATCAATCCCACGTCTTCCTAAGCGCGTCCGGGCTTCCCGCCGCGTGCAGGAGCGCCGGAGCAACAGGCTGAAGAAACGTTCCCGCTCCCCATCCAAGGACAGTGGTTCGTTGGTCTTTCTCATCGCTTACCCTCGCCTCCAATCTCGTCCGCTACGCCGTTCCGGCCAGCTGCAATGTCTTCCCAAGCCTCCTCATCAGCGCCGCGCGGAACAGGGGCTCTGTGTCGAGAGCTGGGTCCTCCCTCAGGAGCGATTGCGCCTCCCTCCGTGCCAGGTCCAATATCTTGTGATCCCGCATAAGGTTCGCCACCCGGAAGTCCGTCACCCCGTGCTGGCGCACGCCGCAGACCTCACCCGGCCCCCGCTGCTTCAGGTCGGCCTCGGCCAGGGCAAAACCGTCCGAGAGATGGAGCATAGCCTCAATGCGCTCACGTCCCTCCGGCGTCGTCTCCTGACCTTCAAGAAGGACACAGAGGCTCTCGGCCTCTCCCCGGCCGACGCGCCCTCTGAGCTGGTGAAGCTGTGCCAGACCAAACTGTCCGGCGTCCTCGATGACCATCAAAGTAGCGTTCGGGACATCCATCCCCACCTCAATGACGGCCGTCGCGACGAGCAGGTCAATCTCTCCCTCCGCAAAGCGGCGCATCGCCGCTATCTTCTCCTCCATCGGAAGCCGTCCATGCAGCATCTCGATGCGGACCCCCGGCAGGAGTTTCGCCAGCCTTTCGCAGCACGAGGACACCGAACTGAGATCCGCCCGCCCTTCCTCGGAATCCTCAATGAGCGGACACACCCAATAGACCTGCTGCCCCAGGCACACGCGCGTGCGGATAAGGGTCAGCAGGGCCCCCTCCTCCTCCGGCTTCATGCTCAGCGTCCTGACGGGCTTCCGGCCGGGCGGGAGCTCATCCAGAACGGAGACATCCAGATCTCCATAAACGGAAAGGACCAACGTCCGAGGGATGGGCGTCGCCGTCATGACCAGGACATGCGGCGCAGTTCCCTTGGCGATCAGCGCGTTCTTTTGGAGGACACCGAAGCGGTGCTGCTCGTCCACAACGACCAGGCCGAGGTCCGCGAAGCTTACCTTCTCCGCGAAGACCGCGTGAGTCCCAACCAGGACCTGAAGCTCCCCTGCCTGCAAATCAGCCAAAAGTGTGCGGCGTTCCTCCGCGCGGAGGCTGCCCGTCAGGAGCCCCACGCAGATCCCCAACGGCGCCAGCAACCTGTGGAGAGTCATATAATGTTGTTGGGCCAGTATGCCGGTCGGAGCCATGAGGACAGCCTGGGCCCCGGAGTCCACCGCGGCCAGGACCGCCGCCAGGGCAACAAGCGTCTTCCCTGACCCCACGTCCCCCTGAAGCAGCCGGTTCATCGCCCTCATTCCGCGCATGGCCTCCAGGATTTCCTCAATGGCACGCGTTTGGGCCCGTGTCAACGGGAAAGGGAGGGACTTCATGAACTGCTCAAAGTGTTTTCCGGTGGAAAGGGAGCGTACCGACCTCTGAGCGGAGGCGGATGCCCGGCGCAGGAGAAGCCCTGCCTGAAGGAGGAACAGCTCATCAAAAGCCAGACGGTTGCGGGCCTTCACCCAGGATCTCGCATCGCTCGGGTGATGCAGCTCATGCACGGCCTCCCGGAACCCCTTCATTCCATACTTTTTCCTGATTTTCGCTGGAAGGACGTCAACAAGGCGATCCCCATAGGTCTTGAACACATCATCGACCAGGCTTTGGATACGCTTCTGAGACAAAGAAGCCGCGGCGGGATAGATGGGAATGATTCGGCCTACGAGCTGGGGCGGCTGGTCCGTCAGCACCTCGAACTCAGGATTACTAAGTTGAATACCGTTGTAATACTCCACGCGGCCAAAAAGGGCCACGCGCACCCCTGGCTTGAGGACCCTGCCGATATGAGGATTGAACCAGACGGCCCTGACCGCGGCCCGGCCGTCACTCAGAAGGGCTGACGCAGGGGCAGGCCCCTCAGGAATGGCCAGGGCAAGGACCTCAGCGACGGCACAAACGGACTCACCAGGGCGCAACTCATCCAGCGGGGTCAGGCGGCGGCGGTCCTCGTAACGCCTGGGGAAGAAGAGGAGGATATCCTCAATCGTGAGGACTCCCAAGCGCGCAAGCGCCTCCGCCCTTCTCTCCCCCACTCCACGGAGATAACGGACGGAGGAATTCAGCTCCACCCGGTCATGAGTGGTCTTATCCCACATACACCCAGCCCCCCGCCGGAGGACAGGGCGCCGGCGCTTCAGACGTCAGTGCCATTCGCTTCCTGCTGCGTTTTCTCCTTGCCCTCAAGCAGATTTCTCCGAAAGCGCTCAATGAGCCGGGACGACGTGCCCTGGCCCTCGGAGGAGCCATCCCCCTCCCGCCCCATCTCCACCTCGATCTCCTGCTGTGCCTGATCGATCGTTTTGCCGAAATCCATCAGAAGCACCACGGTGTCCTTGAGGAATTGCTGCTTCCTGAGGTTCAGGAGGCGCAGGCGGTTTTCATACTCCCCCACCTCCCGCGAGGCCTCGTCAAGGATACGGCGGGCCTCAAGGCGGGCCTCCGCAAGCGTCTGTTCGACCTGTTCATTGGCGTCCTTCCTGTGAAGCTCCAGCTCCTGTTCCAAATTCGACCAGCGATGCTCAGTCTCCTGACGCTTGTCCTGCGAGTCCTTCAGGATATCTTCAGCGGATATCCTCGCCTTGGCCACAATCTCCGAGGCGGAGCGCTCCGCCTCCTCCAGACGCACGCGCCCCTGGGCGTCAATCTCCTTTGCCCGGACGTTAGCCTCGGCAACGGACTTCTCCGCCTCCAGCCGAGCCTCTGAAAGGATCTTCTCCGTCTGGGCCCGCGCCTGCTCCTCCATCTCCTTGGCGGACTTGCGGGCCTGGATCAGGGCATCCTTTATCATGTCCGTCATGGACTCCTGCTTCTTGATATGGTCCTCAAGTTCGCGTATCCGGTCCTCCCGCTCGTTCAGGCGCAGGGCGTAAGCCTCAAGGTCATCGGCGACCTGGTTGAGGAAATCCTCAACCTCAGGGACGGAATACCCCCCGAAGGAGACCTTCTTAAAGGCCTTTATCTCAACGTCCTTGGCGGTCAAAAGCTCCGTCATTCAGCGGATCCTCCTCAACCCATTTCTGAAACATCCCCTCGCGCGGCATCACCAGGTACAGTGCCGGTTCAAGGAACTCCATATGGCCTCCACGGGCAAAGGCCACCCCGCCCATAAAGGTGATGAAAGGACGGCCCTGCTCCTCGAAATCCCTGGGGCTAAGCTCATGAAGATCCAGAAGAATGATCGCCCCATCCTTAAGCGCCTCCCTCAGCCTGAGTTTGATATCCTCCGAGGGGACGCCCTTAAACAGCACAAGCTTTGGAGTGGAAGGAGAATATCGCTCCTCCCCCCCTGATGGGCCCATAGATCTCTGACGCGGCTGCTTCTGCAGTTTTTGTTTTCTCGATACCCTGAGCTCCTCCTCAGGATATTCCTCGACATCGTCATAGTCATCTTCACCATAAAAGCCAAGGAGCTGCATTAACTTCCACACTCGTTTACTCCCCCTTCCTGCGAGGACTGGATAACCTCTTGACCTTTAATATACCACGTCTCAGCCATAATTGCGCGGCCCAAAAAGGGCGGAGCCGATGCGCACCATCGTGCTCCCCTCCTGAATGGCCCACTCAAAATCTCCGCTCATCCCCATGGAGAGGATGGGCAGCGGCAGCCCGGAGCGCGCCCTTGCCTTTCCGGCCAACTCCCGAAGGCCCGCAAAAGCCCTGCGCACTCCGGCCTCATTCTCCACCAGAGGGCCGATCGTCATCAGCCCTTCCAGGCACAGATGTGGCAGGATCAGGACCCGCTCCAGGAGGGCGTCAAATCCTTCCAGCGCAATCCCCGTTTTGCTCGCTTCCTGAGCCATGTTGACCTCGATCAGGACCGGCAAACTGCGGTCCATCTCCCCCGCAACCCGATCCAGGCGCTCCGCAAGGGGAATGGAGTCCAGCGAGTCCACCGTATCGAACAGCTCCAGGGCCTTGCGCGCCTTGTTGCCCTGGAGGTGGCCGATCAGCCGCCAGGGAAGGGAGGGCACAGCGCCGGCGGGCCAGCTTTTCTTCTTCCCCTCCGCTTCCTGCACCCTGTTCTCCACGATTGCCCCGGCAAAGGGAACCGCCGCCAGCATTTCCGGCACCGTGCGCGTCTTCGTCACCGCCACCAGAAGGACATCGGAGGGGTTCCGTCCCGCCCGCACGGCCGCGTTCGCCATGCGCTCACGAACGGCGCCAGCTCGTTCCTCAAAAGTCATACCGCACACCTCCGCCGTGCTTCATTCTCACCACATTCTTCTCGGCCCTTCCTGGGCGCTGTCCGCATCCAGAAGCAGACTATTGCCCGGCGAGACCCCCTTGACAATAAAAAAATTTTTTTCATCCGCTGGAAACCCGTCGACGTCCTGCGAGATAATATTACTCCCCTGGAGGAGGAAGACGAAGTTGCGGCCATCCTTCGTGATAACGGCGGAGTCCGGGACCATCACCCCGTACTGGTCCCCCGTGACAACACGCGCAGAGAAGGCGCGGGAGCGCAGGAGTGCGGGAGGGAAGAAGGGAAGGCGCAGGTACACTTTGATCTTCTGCCCGCGCAGGGAATCCTGTGAAGAAGCCGCGGCCCGCGCAGGACCAGCCGACTTAAAAGCCACGATCTCCGCCTTTCTTTCCTTGCCATCCAGCTCCGTCTTGATGCGAATAGCGGCGTCCTTCATGCGAAGACGCCGTTCCAAGGAGGGCGTACTGTCTAAGTAGGCAATGCAACGCAACACCTGAGGTTGTGGAACCAACTTCCCAATAGGGGCTCCCTTGTGCAACTGAATACCATTTTCAAGGAGGACAGCGGGCCGGAAAAAAGGGAAGGGTGCGAACTCCGGCCAGAGGCGCGAGTAGATCCACTGCCCCTCCTGCCCGTCCAGCGCCGGGTAGAAGTAGGCCGGATAGGGAGCTCGAACGGCAGCGCCATCCAGCGCAGCCAGTATTTCCCCTTTCGCAACCCTGCGCGGCTGCGGAGAAAGGTAAGTGTACAAACCATCCTGCGGGGCATATATCAGTTGTTCATCCCATAATAATATGCCATCAAGCGGTTGTTCCTCTACGTATCCTGCGGCCTCAGCCTCAATAACCTGAGGATGGGACAAGCGATAGTTGTTAAGCCAAAAAAAATAAAACCAAACTGTTCCCATCAAGATCGCGATAAAAAGAATGTAGTAGATCAGGCGCCCCAGAAGATTATCCCGCGCCCTGCGCCTCATCTTTTGTCCCTCACAATCTCGGCGAAGGCATCGTGATTGTGGATGCTCTCGGAGCTCACGACGGAAACGGCGTACCACGTGATGCGCGGTTCTGCGTTGAGCCGCAACGTCAGGTCCCGCACCACGTCCTCGACAAATTTGGGGTTCTCATAGGCGCGCTCTGTGACAAATTTCTCGTCCTCACGCTTCAGGAGGGTGAAGAGAGGGGCTGACGCGGAGTCCTCCGCCATGCGAATCAGCTCCTCAAACCAGATTGGGCCGCTGGCCGCCGACAAGCGGGCGCCTTCTGCGCCGCCGCCGGCACTGGTTCCTCCTCCCTGGACGGCGCAGCGGATCCGGAGGGAGATGAGGGCGCGCTGATTGTGCGCCCCATGCTCGGCTATCTCCCGGGAGCAGGGGCACAACGTCTGCACGGGGACGCCTACGCCGATAATCATGTCGAAGTCCTCACCGGAGGAGCAATCCCCGCGCGACGACGCCTCGAGGGAGACCTCATAGCGCATGAAGCTCTCGTTTTTCGAGACGGGCGCGCTTTTGCGGATGAAGTAAGGGAAGTCGAAGCGAAGGGCAGCTTCGGGGGCATCCAGCCTGTCGCGCAGGCCGCGGGCAATCGACGGGAGCGTGGCCAGGGATATCCGCCCGTGACATTTCTCCAACGTCTCAATGAAGCGGCTCATGTGCGTCCCACGGAACTCATGAGGCAGGAGGACGCTCATCGACACGGAGGCCACAGTGGACTGCTCACGACAGACATTTTCCCCTTCCGCGCTGGAGGGGGCCACAACGAGGATGGGGTAGTAGACATTGCGGACGCCCACCCTATTAATAGGGATATTGCGGAAATCCCGCTCTCCCTGGACGTCCTTCATCCTCTTCGCCCCTGGAAATCCACCGCCGTCGCGATCGCGCAACTCGACGCGGTCTCCCAAACCCAGACCTCATGAAGACGGCAGTTGAAGCGGGTCACCGCGGGCCCGATCTGCTCCCCTATCCAAAGGGCAATGTTCTCCGCCGTGGGCTGAGGGATGGTATCGTTGAGGTAACTGTGATCAAGTTTCGAGATCACGCGCTCCTGGACAGCCCCGGCGAGCTCACAGAAATCCATGATCATCCCCTCCTCATCCGGCGTCCCCTCCAAGACCACCGCGACCCGATAGGTATGACCATGGAGCCTCTCGCACTTCCCGTGATAGTGGACAAGGTTGTGTGCCGCGTCAAATGTAAATTCCTTGCGAAGTAACATATTCTCTCCCTCAATAATGGAGCCGGGACAAGGGCCGCGGACAGGAAACTTTCCTTACTTCCACCGGTTATGCAGCCAGAACCACAATTCCGGTCGCGGCGCGATGAGTGTCTCCAACGCATGATTAATGTTTAAAACCGCCTGCTTCAGGCGTTCATCACGTTTCCCTTCTCTGGGGACGGAAATGGGAGGCAGGAAGCGCACGGTGTGATGGAAAGGGGCCTGACGATAGAGCGCCGCCGGGACAATAGGGGCGTTCCCCAGCATGGATAGCACGGCGGGCCCCGCGGAGTTGGTGCAGAGCTGCCCCATGAAGGGCAGCCGGAGTCCCCCGCTCCAGGAGACATCCGTCAAGATCGCGATGTGATCCCCCTCCCGCAGCATCCGCGCCATCTCCAGAGTAGAGGTTTCCTTGACCATCATGGGCATCCCTGCCCTCTCACGGTACTCGTTGACAAGAAGCGCGATGTTGCGATCGTGTATCTCCTGATAGACAATGCGGAACGCGCGGCCATGTTTTTCCGCCGTCTGCCCGTACCAGCTCCCGATGAGCTCCCAGTTGCCGAAGTGCCCGCTCATGAGGATAGCGCCCCTCTTATCCCGGAACAGGCTTTCCATAACCTCGCGCCCCTCGACCTCCGTGACCCATTCAAGCGCCTGCTCAGGATTACGCTGGAGCGCGAGTACCTCCGTTACGGTCCACGCCAGGTTCTCATAGACCTCACGGCGGAGCGTCCGCCGCCGCCCTTCGTCCCAATCCGGGTGGACAAGGCGGAGGTTCGCGTCAATCCTCTTCGCCCTTGGTCTTATAATTTTTAAAAGGCCGCTCAGGAACGAGGCGACGGCCCATCCCCGCCAATCCGGATGCGTTACCGCCTGAAGACCCCGGATGACGCGAACGATGCCCCCTCTGGGTGTCGATACGTTTGGGCTCTCCGTCATCTCATGCTCCCCATGACCTCGCGGTACAGGGCGATGAGGGAATCCGCACATTGGTCCGCGGAGCAGTGGTCCTTGATGTGATGGCGCGCGGCCGCAGCAAGGCGACGCCCCGGCTCGGACGCCGTGATCTCCAGGGCGCGCCGCCAATCCTCCTCCGTGTCCCGCGGCACGCGGAAATACCCCTCAGGCCCCAAGAGCGCGTCCAAAGAAGGCGAGGAAAGCGCCGCGACCACCAGCCCCCGCATCGTCAGAGAAGCCGCGTGCAGAGCATCCAGAGGACGGGGCCCCGCGACATGGAGCCCGCTCTGCGCATTGTCCGTCACACCCCGAACGTTGAACGTGGGGATCAACACCGCCTCGCCCTCCCGTGCTGGCTCAGGAAAAAGCCGCGAGGGATATCCCCTCCACGACGGTTTTTCATCAAAGGACGTGTGAACCGTACGGAAGCGCAGGCGGATAAGTCCCCACCAGGAAGGGGCGCTCCCCCAAAGATGCCAGAGCGCCTTTCTTCCAAGGATCCTGCCGGCGCGCTCAAGGCCTGTCAGAGCCCTCCAGGAACAGGGCTCACCCTCCACGTCCCCAGTTCCTCCGTCAATGTAGAGCGAAAGGGGAAACGCTCCCCGCGCCCGGAGGGCGGCAGCCATGCTGCCAATCAAAGTCTGCTCCCAGGGGTTGACCGTCCTTGAGACGTACCAGACGCAGGGGATCATAGCATCTCGACGAGATGGAAGTTCTTGCGCCCAACGCGGACGAAGAGGTAGCGCCCACAGCGGAGCTGGCCGCTCTCGACGCTCACGCCCTCGTCGGACACGCGGACCCCGTTGACGGAGACGCCGCCCTGCCGTATGGCGCGCTTGGCCTCCCCCCTGCTCTCACAGACCCCGGCGGCGGTGAGCACGTCCAACAGACCGGCCGGCAGCGGCAGGTGCAGTTCGCTGAAGGGAACCTCGCCCTTGAGGGTCTGGCACGTCTCCTCAGACACGCTGGAGAGATCCACATTAGGATCAAAGAGGATGGCGGCCGCCTTGACGACGCTGTCCGCCGCAGCCTCCCCATGAACTGTCTTCGTCACCTCAAAGGCAAGGCGGCGCTGAGCGATGCGCTTCTCCGGCTGCGCGTTGTGCTCCCGTATCAACTCATCAATGTCATCCAGAGGCAGGAAGGTGTAGAGCTTCAGGAGGCGTTTCACATCCCGGTCGTCCGTGTTCACCCAGAACTGATAGAACTGATAGGGCGAGGTTCGGGCTGCGTCAAGCCAGACCGCGCCGGCCTCCGTCTTGCCAAACTTCGTCCCCGACGCGGTGAGGAGCAGGGGCTGTGTCAGGCCAAAGACCTCCGCGCCGCTGGTCTTGCGGATGTACTCCGAGCCCGCGAGGAGGTTCCCCTGTTGGTCGTTGCCGCCCATCTGCAGCCGGCAGCCGTAGTGTTCGTTGAGGTACTTGAAGTCGATGGCCTGGAGGAGCACGTAGGAGAACTCCGTGTAGGAAATCCCCTTCTCCGGGTCCTCAAGGCGGCTTCTGACGTACTCCCGGGCGATGAGGTTGTTGATGGAGAAGTATTTACCTACATCGTGGAGGACATCGAGGAAGGACATCTTCGAGAGCCAGTCGTAGTTGTTGAGCAGGAGAGCGGAGTTCGCACCGCAGTCGAAGTCCAGGAAACGCACGAGCTGTTTCCGCACGCCCTCAACGTTGTGCTGCACGGCCTCGAGGGTGATCAAGTTGCGTTCCTTGCTCTTACCCGAGGGATCGCCGATCAGCCCCGTTCCGCCGCCGGCCAGGGCGATGGGGCGATGCCCGGACTTCTGGAGCCAGCCCAAGGCCATCAGGGGAATCAGGTGCCCCACGTGAAGGCTGTCCGCCGTAGGGTCAAATCCAACGTAGGCCGTGACCATCTCCGAGCCCATGACCTCACGCAGCCTGTCCTCCGCGGTGCACCACTCGAAGTACCCGCGCTCCTTCAGCACATCAAAAGCGTTCCACGACATCGAACCCATCCTTACGATAAAAGTTGGCCTGTTGCCCTTCAGGGCAGAGCCCTACAGGCAGTTATTATACCTCAGCGGGACGCGCCAGGCGCGGCGTCGGGGCTCCTCAGCAGGATCATGCGTTCGCCGGGCAGGACCAGGTTATACTGCTCCCTCGCCAGGTGTTCAATTCCCTCGCGAGTCTTGTAGAAGGCAACCTGGTCCTGATAATTGCGGACGTTCTCGCGCCTCTCCCGAAGGACGGCCTCCTGCCTCTCAATGGCCCCGTTGAGCTGCACGATCCTCGATATCTCGAAGATGTAATAGGTCACGGTGATGGAGAGGACGAGCAGGAGGACCGATGCGAGGAGGATGCGCCTTAAGGGAGGCATGGCCCTACATCCGCTCCGGCGCGCTGACTCCTAACAGCCCCAGGCAGGAGGCCAGGACGGAGCGCGCGGCCTCGGCCAGCTTCAGCCGCCCCAGTTCAATCTCGGGGGCCTCGCCAAGGATGCGGTTTGCGACGTAGAACGAGTGGAAGAGCTCCGCCAGCGTGTGTGCGTAACCCGTCAGCACCTGTGGGGCCAGGTCACGCGACGCAGCCTCCACCTCTTTGGGGAACTCCGCCAGGGCGTCCGCCAGATCTCGGGCCTCCCTGCTCTTAAAGACCGCCTCGGAAAGCTCCCCGCCCCGCAGCGCCTCCGGGCTGCCCCCCTGGGCCTGCCAGTTGCGAAGGACACTGGCTATCCTCGCATGAGCGTATTGAACATAGTAGACGGGGTTATCGCCGCTCTGCTTCTTGGCGAGGTCGAGGTCGAAGTCCAGCGGGCTGTCGCTCCGGCGCGTGAGAAAGAAGAAGCGCGTCGCGTCCACGCCAACCTCGTCAAGGACAGCCCGCAGCTCCACAAACTCCCCGGAACGCGTGGACATGGCGACGGGCTGGCCGTCCCTTATCAGGTTAACGAGCTGGATCAGGAGCACGTCAAAGTCGGCTGGGTCCTTGCCGATGGCCGCAATGGCCGCCTTCATGCGCGGGATATAGCCGTGATGGTCCGCGCCCCAGACGTCGATCACGCGACTGAAGCTCCGCCCCACGAACTTATCGTGATGGTAGGCCACATCGGAGGCGAAGTACGTCGGGACGCCATTGTTGCGGATCAGCACGCGGTCCTTGTCGTCCCCGAAGTCCATCGAGCGGAACCACAGCGCACCTTCCGACTCAAAAGCATAGCCCCGCGCCTTCAGGTCCTCCATCGCGACGCGCACGCGGTCCCGCTCGTAGAGCGTCGCCTCCGAGAACCAGTTGTCAAACGTCACCCCGAAACGGGCAAGGTCCCCCTTGATGCCGTTCAGGATGACGCCGGCCGCGTACTTCCTGAACCACGGCAGGCTTTCCTCGGGAGGCTGAGACAGGAAGCGGTCTCCCTCCTCATCCCGGATTTGACGCGCCAGGTCCATGAGGTAGTCCCCCTTGTACCCGTTCTCAGGGAACGGGGCCAGCTCGCCCTTTCCGCAGAGTTCAAAGTAGCGGGCCTGGGTCGAGCGCCCAAGGGTCTCGATCTGAAGCCCCGCGTCGTTGACGTAATACTCCCGCTCCACCTGCCAGCCCGTGAAGGAGAGGATTCGAGCGACGACATCACCCACCGCCGCCCCACGCCCGTGCCCGATATGGAGCGGACCGGTGGGGTTGGCGCTGACGAACTCGACCTGCACCCTGCGGCCCTGGCCAAGGTCAACGGCCCCGTAGCGCCCCCCCTGTGCCAGCACGTCGGAGACGGCGGAGGCGAACCACTGCGGTGACAGGAACAGATTGATGAACCCAGGCCCCGCCACCTCCACCTTCTCAACAAGCCCGGCGCAGGCCTCGCCCAGGTGCGCGGCAATCCGCAGCGCGAGTTCCCGCGGCGGCATGGCAAAGGATTTGGCTAACTGCATGGCGACGCTGCTGGCCCGGTCCCCCTGCCCCTCGCGCTTGGGACGCTCAAGCTCATAGGATATTCCGGCGGGCAACGCTTTCCCGCATTCCTCGGCGGCCTTCGCGACGGCGGCCTCCAAAGCCCTGATCAACGCCAGGGCGGCGTCATTCATTCCCGTATTCCCGTTCATTTCCGTTCACACTCCCATTACCTTGGCGCTTTTCCCTGAATTGGAAGGGGCTTCGAGGAGAAGCTGCGCCAGAGCTGCATATTTCTCTGAAGCAACGCCGCGTCGCTGCCGGTTACGTTGGTCACGCCAGCCTCAAAGCGAGCCTCAGCCGTCAGCTTACGGCGCTTGACCTTGTAGTTCTCACTATAATTGATCTTGTCCGGGGAACGGTTCACACCCCCGGAGACAAGCGCCCGCTCCACCCCCTTGGGCAGCGAGATATTCACACTCTGCTCCAGCACGAAGGGGAAACGGAGTTCAAAGGGAGGGGTGAGCCCGTCAAGGGCACGAAAGGCCACGGGGTCAAACGACGGGGGAAGGGCCAGGATCCCCTGACCGGAGCCCGCCACCCCCGGCTTCCCCTCCAGCACGAAGGAGAGCTCCGGGACGCCCTTGACGCTTCGGAACTTCACCTTGCTATAGTTTTGCAGGCCGGGGAAGAGGGCCGGGACGGCCGCGTCAAGCTCCGCCTCTGCGGGGGCCGACCCGGAGAGCAGGAACGGACCCCAGGCCCCCCGGAGCATCACGCGCACAGGGCCGCTCAACGCTCCCTGTCCGTTCAGGTTCAAATCCATGACGGCAGAGAGGCGGTTTTCTCCGGCCTTCGCCGCCGGGATGCGCTTCCGGGTCAGCGCGCCCTCCCTGTCGAGGCCAAGGAGCCGGGCTCCCTTCAGAAGCGGGGCCGTGCTTCCCACGACGGGGGCGGTGTCCATATCATAGAAGAAGCTGCCGGAGGACTTTCCTGAGCCCTTGAGAAGAGGAAGCTCCAAAAGCGGCCCTTGAAGGAGCCCCGTGCAGACCGGCGTCCTTTCGTCCACGTCCAGGGGAACCCGCCACCAGAGGGAGGCCCCCGTCCCCTTCTCCCGCAGCCAGGCCCGCGCCAGAAGCACCTTCTCCCCGCGGGTCCACGGCGCGGATGCCGGGATTTTTCGCTCCGTCCCCTCGGCAAGGACGATCTTTGGCTGCTGATAGAGCCACGACAGAAGCCCTGTCATCCCCTCCGCGGGGGATTTGCGGAAGCCCGCCAGGGCGGCGCCAGGTGCGTCAGGGACCTTGATGTTCTCCACGCCGCGAATCAGGCGGGCCACTCCCGCCTCTCCCCGGCGCACACTGAAGGCGACCCCGGCCCCAGGCTCAAGGGACAACCCCCAGGGAAGGGGTTCCACGTTAATCTTGCGCCAGACGCAGGCGGTTTCCTCATCCTCCTCCAGAAACTCCGGCCGCATGTCCATCGGAAAAGCGCGATAAGCGAGGTCCCGCGGCGAGGAAGTCCTGACTTCGACAACGGACTCCCATACGCGGAGGCTCTCCCGCTCCCCTGCCGAAAACCAGCACAGCCCCTCAAGGGTGAGCTGTTCCGGAAAAACGTCCCGCCACGAGAGGACGAGGATAAAGGTTTCCGGCAGCCTCTCGAACTTCACCGTGTGGAGGCCGCCGTCGGAGGTGACGGGCACAGCGGCGAGCCTTCCTCCCGTCTCCGGCGAGTAGACGCTGGCCTCGACGACCTCGGCGCTTCCGCCTTCGGGGTCCGGGATGTTCCACGTCAGCCACCGGCCGCTCAGCCCCTGGCGTCCCAGGATGACCCAGAGGTGCGTCCGCTCGACGCCCCCGCCCTCCGCGCGGGCGAAGGAGACCTGTTTGAGCCAGACAATCCCCTTCTCCTCCGGGTATGTGGTGAAGTCGGGGTTCATCTGGCGCATGTGCGCCAAGTCGTACTCGATGACCTCCGCCCCCGGGGCAGGCAGGCATGGGACGCACAGGAGCAGCGCCAGCAGAAGACAGCGCACCGGCCAAGCGCTCTTTCCCCTCATCCTAGGCTCCTCTCCCGCAGCAGTGCTTATACTTTTTTCCGCTCCCGCAGGGGCAGGGGTCGTTGCGCCCCACCTTCGTTCCCCTGCGGACGGGCTGGGGTTTGCCGTCCCCCGCGCCGGGGAGGGCGGCGGCCTCGCCGGAAAGAGAATCACGGCGCAGGGGAAGAGAAAAGTCCCTGCTTTCCGACATACGCCTCTCCCGCCTTGGGGCCTCTTCGGAGACGACCCGGACGCGGAATATCTGCTCCGCAAAGGAGCTCCGCACCCGCCCCATCATCTCCTGGAAGAGGTTGTAGGACTCGAACTGATATTCAACCAGTGGGTCCTTCTGGCCAATGGCGCGAAGCCCAATTCCGCGCCGCAGCTCATCCATGGCCAGCAGGTGGTCGCGCCAGGCGCTGTCCAGGATGTTCAGCACCACGTAGCGCACCAGCCCCCCAGCGATCTCCGGCGCGAGTTCCTGCATCCTGCCATCATACCGGGACTTAATCTCGCTCACGATGTCGTCCCGCACCAGCTCCATGCCATCGCGGCTGTCCAGCCTCGCGGCCGTGTCCCCCGCCCCTGGCCCAAAGAGCGCGGTAAACCGCGCCGCCGCGCGCGACGGGTCCGGCTCCCCCTCCTCGGGGAAGTAGCGGTCCAGCGCCTCCGTGATAACGCCGTGTACGATGTCCCAGCCATAGGTGATCATGTCCTCGTCCGTGAGGATCATCTGCCGCTCATGATAGACGGCCTCGCGCTGCTGGTTCATCACGTTGTCATAGGCCAGGAGCTGCTTGCGGATGTCGAAGTGCATCTCCTCGACCTTGTGCTGGGACGACTCGATGATCTTCGACAGCATCCCCGACTCGATGGCCTCGCCGTCGCGCATCCCCAGCTTGCCCATCAGCCCCTGTATCCGCTCCGAGCCAAAGAGCCGGAGCAGGTTGTCCTCCAGGGAGAGATAGAAGCGGCTGCTGCCGGGATCCCCCTGACGGCCGGAGCGCCCCCGGAGCTGATTGTCGATGCGCCGGGACTCGTGCCGCTCCGTGCCGATAATCGCCAGGCCGCCCAGCGCCGCCACCCGGTCGTGCTCCTCCCGGCAGGCGGCCGAGAACTCGCCCAGGTAGCCCTCGTATGCCTCTTTAATGCGGGCGAATATCTTTTTGAGTCGCTCGGAGAGCTCGCCGTCCTCCGCGGCATTGATGCGCAGGTCGTGCAGGTAGTTCCGCGTCAGGTCGGGAACCTGGAGGTTTGAGTAGCGGACGAAGTAATCGTAGACCTCCTCCTCGTCCAGCCCGCTGTCCCTCCACTCCAAGGCGGGCCGGGCGGAGAGCAGCTTCTCCTTGGCCAAAAACTCCGGGTTGCCTCCCAGCATGATGTCCGTGCCGCGGCCCGCCATGTTCGTCGCCACCGTCACGGCACCCTCATGTCCCGCCTGGGCGACAATATACGCCTCCTTCTCATGGTGTTTGGCGTTCAGCACCTGATGAGGCACCTTGCGGGCCTTCAGCAATTTGCTGACCCGCTCGGAGTTTTCGATGGACGTGGTCCCGACCAGGACAGGCTGTCCGCGCCTGTGGCAGTCCTCCACGTCGTCGGCCACGGCGCTGAACTTCTCCCCCATCGTCCCGTAGATGACGTCGGGGTTATCCACACGGATCATATCCCTTTGCGTGGGGATGGTCACGACCTGAAGGCCGTAGATCTCCTTGAACTCCTCCGCCTCCGTGGCGGCCGTTCCGGTCATGCCGGCCAGTTTTTTATACATCCTGAAGTAGTTTTGCAGCGTGATGGTCGCCAGGGTCTGGCTCTCGCGCCCCACCTTGACTCGCTCCTTGGCCTCGATGGCCTGGTGCAGCCCATCGGAGTAGCGCCGCCCCACCATGAGCCGCCCGGTGAACTCATCAACGATGATAATCTCCCCGTCCTTCACGACGTAATCCACATCACGCTGGTACAGGCGGTGGGCTTTGAGGGCCTGCACGATGCGGTGCGCCAACTCGGAGTGCGCCGCGTCTGAGAACAGGCCGGGCATCTTCAGGACGTCCTCACACCTCTGAATACCCGCCTCGGTGATGGCGATGTTGCGCTCCTTCTCGTCCTTCTCGTAGTCCTGTCCCTCCCTGAGCTGACGGGCCACGCCGTCCGCCTTCACGTAGAGCTCCACGTTGTCGTCGGAGGGGCCGGAGATGATGAGCGGCGTCCGGGCCTCGTCGATGAGGATCGAGTCCACCTCGTCCACAATGCAGAACGAGTGAGGCCGCTGCACCATCTGCTCCGCGCTCATGACCATGTTGTCGCGCAGGTAGTCGAACCCGAACTCGCTGTTCGTGCCGTAGGTGATGTCCGCCCGGTAGGCCTCATAGCGCTCCTCCGGCGGCATATAGGGGTAGATCACCCCGACGGAAAGGCCCAGGAAGTTGTAGATCGGCGCCATCCACGCGGCGTCGCGCCGGGCCAGGTAGTCGTTGACCGTGACCAGATGAACGCCCTCGCCCCTCAATGCGTTGAGCACGACGGCGAGCGTCGCGACGAGCGTCTTGCCCTCTCCGGTCTTCATCTCGGCGATGCGCCCGTCATGAAGGGCCATGCCGCCGATGAGCTGAACGTCGTAGTGCCTCAGGCCGATCGTCCGCCGGGACACCTCCCGGACCAGGGCAAAGACCTCGGGCAGGAGGGCATCCAGCTCCTCGCGCGATCCCTCCCCGCCCCGCGCCCTCTCCCGGAGCTCCGCGCCCAGCGCGCGCAGTTCGTCGTCGCTCCTGGCCTCAATCTCCGCCCCCTTGCGCTTGACCTCCTCGACCAGGATCCCGTATTTCTTCAGCGCGCGTTCGTTGGGGTCAAGCCCCAGCACCTTCTTTAAGCTATTCCAGATCATGAAGAAATGTTCACCTCTTTTTAAAGCCCATAAGAAAAATCCTGCCCCTCATTTTACTATAACGACCTCCAGCTCTTGAAGCCCTGTCCAAGGACCTCCGTAGCGTCGCAGATCGAGACGAAGGCGTGGGGGTCCGTTTCTTTCAGGAAGTGCTTGAGCTGCACGACCTGGCGCGGCTCAAGAAGCGAGACCAGGACGGGACGGGCCTGGCCGGTGTAGCCTCCCCGCCCCTCAAGGCGGGTCACGCCCTTGCCCTTGGAGTTGATGAAGTGGCTGACCTCGTCGGGGTTGTTGGTGATAATAAACGCCTGCTTGCGCTTATCAAAGCTGCGGGTCACGCTGTCCAGCGTGATTCCGTTGACGTAGAGCCCCACAGCCCCATAGACGACGGCCTCCAGCCCCACAACGCCGATGGACAGCCCCAGGATGCACATATTGATAAAAATGGAAAAGCGCCCCACCTCCAGGCCATAACGCCGCCGGAGGACCATAGCGATGATATCCGTTCCGCCGCCGCTTCCGCC
>JAFUYV010000259.1 GCA_017476945.1 Fretibacterium sp. | reverse complement strand
TCCTGAAGGAGGTCGCGTCCAAGACCAACGACATCGCGGGCGACGGCACCACGACGGCCACCATCTTCTCTCGCGCCATCATCCGCGAGGGCATGAAGAACGTCGCCGCGGGCGCCAACGGGATGCTGATGCGCCAGGGCATTGAGAAGGCCATTGATTTCGTCGTCGAGGAGCTGAAGAAGCAGTCCACGCCCGTCAAGGAAAAGGAGAAGATCGCGCAGGTTGCGTCCATCTCCGCCAACGACAGCGCGGTGGGCGCGCTGATCTCCGAGGCCATGAGCAAGGTCGGCGAGGACGGCGTCATCACCATCGAGGACAGCCAGACCGTGGGCACGACGCTCGAGATGGTGGAGGGCCTTCAGTTCGACAAGGGCTACATCAGCCCCTACATGGTGACGGACAGCGAGCGCATGGAGACGAATTTCGACGACGCCTATATCCTCATCCATGACGCGAAGATCAGCAACATCAAGGACCTGCTTCCCGTGCTGGAGAAGGTTGTGCAGACGGGCAAGCCCCTGCTCATCATCGCGGAGGACGTCGAGGGCGAGGCCCTGGCGACGCTGGTGGTCAACAAGCTGCGCGGCGTCATGCAGGTCGCGGCCGTGAAGGCTCCTGGCTTCGGCGACCGCCGCAAGGCCATGCTGGCCGACATCGCCATCGTCACCGGCGGCGAGGTCATCAGCGAGGAGCGCGGCATGAAGTTTGAGAACACCGAGCTCTCCATGCTTGGCCGGGCCAAGAAGGTCAAGATCACCAAGGAGGACACGACGATCACCCAGGGCGCGGGCAACTCCGACGAGATCCGCAAGCGCGCGGCCCAGATCAAGAAGGAGATCGAGGACTCCACGTCCGACTACGACAAGGAGAAGCTGCATGAGCGCCTGGCCAAGCTGGTGGGCGGCGTGGCGGTCATTCAGGTTGGCTCCGCGACGGAGACCGAGCAGAAGGAGCTCAAGCACCGCATCGAGGACGCGCTGAACGCCACCCGCGCGGCCGTTGAGGAAGGAATTGTCGCCGGCGGCGGTGTGGCGGCCCTGAACTGCGCCACGGCCCTTGAGCCGTTCGTCGAGAAGCTGAATGGTGACGTCAGGACGGGTGCGCGCATCGTCCTTGACGCGCTGAAGGCCCCGCTGTTCCTCATTGCCGAGAACGCCGGTTACCAGGGCGACGTCATTGTCGAGAAGGTTCGCGGCCTGAAGCCTGGGCACGGTCTGAACGCCGCGACGGGTGAGTACACGGACATGGTGGCGGCCGGCATCATCGACCCTGTGAAGGTCACCCGCTCCGCGCTCCAGAACGCCGGTTCCATCGCCGCGATGGTGCTGACCACCGAGGGTATCGTCGCCGACAAGCCGGAGAAGAAGGACCCGGCCGCGGGCATGCCCGGCGGCGGGATGGGCGGCATGGACGGGATGTACTAGACCCCGGCGTCCGCGCAGCAGAAGTGTAAAAAATAGAAATGTAAAAAACAGGGGTCGCCGAAAGGCGGCCCTTTTGATGTGCTGTTTGGGATTGGAGCGCACTTGCTCAAAGCAGGCCTGTTGTGATATCGCGGATGTGCTCCATCTGCCAGGTTTCCTCGGGGGCATTGGGGGCGGCCGTGAATCCGATCAGGTCGATCCGCCAGAAGCCCGTCCACCCCGTTTTTTCAACGAACGCCTGTCCTGCCCTGACCAGCGCGTGCAGCTTCCTGGGCCCCACGGAATCCAGAGGGGACTGCACCTCGCTGGCGGTGCGGCAGCGCACCTCAACCACCACCAGCTCCTCCGCCGGGCCGTCCATCGCCACGATATCAAGCTCGCCGTAACGGCTGCGGATGTTCCGCCCCAGCAGCTTCCAGCCCAGGGAGGCCACGCGGCGCGCCGCGTAATCCTCCGCCCGCCGCCCCAGCTCCCAGGCTTCAGTGTGTGCCATCGAGCCAGAGAACAGGGGGGTCACGGTCTCCGGCCGCCGGGCCTGTAGCCTCCGGCCGACTCGTGGTCCAGGCGGTAGACCCAGGCAAGGACCTTCGCCACCACCTCATAGAGCTCGGCGGGAATTTCTTCGCCCAACTCCAGGGAGATCAGCGCTGAGACCAGCGCCGCGTCCTCAACGATGGGGACGTCCGCCTCCATCGCGCGCTCCACGATCTTGCGGGCGATAAAGCCCTCGCCCTTGGCGATGACCGTGGGGGCGCGCATCACTTTGTTGTCATACTGGACCGCAACCGCGCGGTTAGGTTCCTTCCTCGGTGCGGCCATCAGACGGCGCCTCCCAGCCCATGCCCAAGGGACAGGTAAAGCCTCTGGCCCCTGGCGGCGCTTTTCCTGAGGGCCTGGCCGCCCTGTATATTAAGGTCTCCTGTCTCCGGCACGGACTGCTCCCCCTTGAATATTCTACCTGCCTCAAGACTATATTTTATCAGCCGTTGATAACTTTGTCTTGAGCGGGCGGAGCCGCCCTGCGCTGGCACAGCCTCGTTTTGCCGCCAGTGTCGCCGCTATTTCTGGGCGAAGCGCGATCGGTATTGCGCCTCGGAGGAGGCCGGGCTGACCTCTCCCGCCCGCGTCAGCGCCATCTTCGTGAGCATCGGGCCGGCGAGCTCATAGATGAAGACGCTGAACAGGACGATGTTCTGAATCAGCGTGCCCAGCTCAGCGCCAAGGGCCTGCGCGCTGATCGCCATGCCCAGCGAGACCCCAGCCTGCGGGAAGAGGGTGATGCCGAGGTATTTCCTGACCGTGGGGCCGCATCCAAGGAAGGCGCTGCTCCACAGCGTGCCCAGGTACTTGCCCAGACACCGGGCCGCGATATACGCCACGCCGGTGAGGACGACAGCGGGGTAGCGAAATACGTTCAGCTCCAGCTGCGCCCCGGACAGCACGAAGAAGACGGCGTACAGCGGTGCGGACCACTGCTCGGAGCGGTGCATGATGTCCGCCGAGTACTCGCTCAGGTTGCAGAAGGTCGTCCCCAGCATCATGCAGACCAGCAGGGAGGAAAAGCCAAGCCGCACCTCCCCGAAGGAGAACTTTCTTGAGGCCAGGGCGATGGTCATCAGGACGAAGGCGATCGTCATGGCCAGGCGGTTGGAGTTTGAGAAGAACAGCTTTTCCAGCAGGGACAGCAGCGCTCCCATCGCGGCCCCCAGGAGCAGCGAACCGGCGATCTCCAGCAGGGGGTTGAGAATAACGGAGATCATGTTGAGCTGCCCTCCGCCCAGGGCCTGGGCCACGCCCATCGAGACGGCGAAGATGACGAGCCCCACCGCGTCGTCCAGCGCCACGATGGGGAGCAGCAGGCTGGTGACAGGGCCTTTGGCCTTGAACTGGCGCACGACCATCAGGGTGGCGGCCGGGGCCGTAGCCGACGCTATGGCTCCCAGCACGATGGCCGCCGGAAGCGGCAGGACGTCCCTGCCCATCCAGAAGTACAGGCCGGTCAGCGCCAGCCCCGTGAAGAGCGAGGCGATGACCGCCTGAAAGATGCCAATCACCGTCGCGGCCTTTCCCATCTGCCTCAGCTGGGCCAGACGGAACTCGTTGCCGATGTCGAAGGCGATGAAGCCCAGCGCAATTTGACACAGAATATTGACCTGCGCCAGGTCGCCCATTGAGGCGAAGCCGAGGGCCGGGATGCCCGCACGGCCCAGCGCGTAGGGCCCCACGCAGACCCCGGCAATCAGGAACGCGGTTACATCCGGGAAGTTCAGATGACAATACTTGAACACGCGGGTCATCATCAGCCCCGCGAACAGGGCAAAAGCCGTTGACAGCAAAAGACTCATAAAAACGCTTCCTTTTTATTTTTACATAACTTAAACCAACAGGCCCCCAGACACAGCGGGCCATTAACAAACCTGTATATTATACCCTCCTGTCCCGAAAGAGCTGCGCCGCGACAGGATAGAGCAGCAGGACAGCGCTGACGGCCATGAGGACACAGGCCACGGGATGCTCGCCGAAGGAGAACATGGAGATGAGGACTCCGCGCGCGATGGTGTAGGCGCGGCTGAAGTTGCCCTCGCAGATCACGCCCAGCACCAGGCCCAGAATCATCGCCGCGCTGTTGAAGTG
>JAFUYV010000258.1 GCA_017476945.1 Fretibacterium sp. | reverse complement strand
GGGCGTGAGCCTGGGCGACCTGCTGAGGTTCATCGCGAAGGTGGTGGAGGCCACCGACGCCAAGGTGGTCATCCTGGCGGACGACGAGCTGGCGCCCGGCGAGGGCAAGTTCATCAACCCGGACACTGAGGAGGTTGTTGACGAGGCCTGGAAGGATGACCCGACGGTGACGGTGGTGGCCTGCTTCGATGCGGACGCGACCTATGACCCGGTTGTCCTGACGGCCCCCGTGGAGACGGAGGAGGAGCCTAAGGAGCCCACGGACGGCCCGACGAGCAACAACGGCTCCGGCGGGTGCGACCTGGGCCTGGGCGGCGTTGCGCTGCTCCTCGCGGCGCTCCTGCCCCTGGCGAAGAAGCGTTAGGACGAAAGCGCCAGTTTAATTTAATCTGCCACAAAAGATAAGGCGTCGTTGTGAGGGCGGCGCCCTGTCTTCCTCGGTTTCACCTGTTTTATCTTTATCTCCTGAAAGTCCCCGCTGTCCCCTTTGGGCGGCGGGGATTTGTTTTCAAGCCGCCCCAGGCCCGCGCCGTGAGCGGTCAAAATCCCGGCGGGGATTGGTGTCGCTGGAGATGCCGGAAAAGCTCTCCCTTGCCAAAAAAATCTCAGATGATATCATTTAGCACAACTATCGTGTTTTAAGGAGGTTGGAGGGAGGCGTGTTGAGGTGAAGGAGTTCAACCGGCTCAACGATCGGTATTTTAAATTTCTCTTCGCGAACCCGAAGTATAAATTTTTGCTGATCGAGTTTCTGAACGAGGTCCTGGCGGACATCCCCGCAGATGTTGAGAGGCTTTCACCGGTGGAGGACCTTGGGTACGCCGACCGCGAGGGGCGAGGATTATTCCTCGGCGCAGGTGATTTGCATCGTGGTAGCGAATTTCACGCTGTTTGACGATACGCCCTTGTACCACACGCTGCACCGGATCTTGAACGTGGAGAACGGCGCTTGGCATCTGCGTGGGATGGAGTTTCACTTTATCGAGATGCCGAAGCTGAGGAAGCGCCAACAATGGCCGGTTACGGGGTTGGAGCGGATGCTGTATTATCTTGGCGGAATGGGAGGAGCAGAGGAAATGCAGGCGCTGGCGATGGAGGATACGCGGGTTGCGAGGATGGCGGAGCTCGAGGGACTCTTCCGCAGGGACCCCGATCTGCTGAGGGACTATCTGAACCGGGAACAGGCCCGGCGGGACTATAACCTGGCATTAAAGAACAGCGAGGCCAGGGGAAAGCTTGAAGGGAAACTTGAAGGCTTTGCCGGTCTTGTCCGCAAGGGTATCCTTTCGCTCAGGGACGCGTCCCGGGAGGCCAACATGACCGAGGACGAGTTTAAGGCTCAGATGGACTTGCTCCGCATTTGAGGAGAGGAAGGGACCTCCCGCTCCCCCCGGCAGCCCTTCTTGCGGGGGAAACCTTGGCAACATGGGGAAAGGAAATGTTGCGGCGTTGAGGCGCGGCCGCTCCCCGTTCCGAAATTTTCGCGATTGGGGTACAATAACCTCAAACCCTCGCCTTCCGGCAGAAAGGCTATGATAAACGATGGAGCAAACGAAGGAACCGGCAGGAGGCCCTATGAGCGGGCCGGCGGAAGGCCCGCTGCGCGGGAGGGAACTCCTGGGGATCGAGCTGGATATCCTCCGCTACCCGGACCCCATCCTGAAGAAACCCACGGAGCCCGTGACGGCCTTCGACGACGAGCTGGCCGGCTTCGTGGAGAAGCTGTACGCGTCGATGCGCGTCCACGACGGCGTGGGGCTCGCCGCCCCGCAGGTCGGCGTGCTCAGGAAGGTCGCGGTTGTGGAGTATGAGGGCAAGAGCTACACGCTCATCAACCCCCGCGTCCTGGAGAAGCGGGGCGAGCAGGAGGCGGAGGAGGGCTGCCTGAGCTTCCCCGGCATCTATGCTCTGGTGAAGCGCCCGGAGTGGGTGAAGGTCGAGACCCAGGACCTGAAGGGGCAGACGCGCGTCTACGAGGCGGAGGGCTTTGTGGCGCGCGCGTTCCTGCACGAGATGGACCACCTGGACGGGCATCTCTTTATTGATTACCTCTCCCCCCTCAAGCGCGGCGCAATCCGCAAGAAGATGACCAAACAGGCACGGGGCACGAGCATGGCGGAGCCCGCGCGCAGGCCCAGACGCCGATGACGCGGGCCAGCGGAGAGCCCGCCGTGCGGACGTGGTTCATCGGGGAGGGCCCCTTCGCCGCCCTCTGCCTGGAGCGCCTTTACCCCCTCCTCAAGGCGGACGGTTTCCGCCTTGAGCGCGTCATCACGGGGCAGCCCACCCGTTCCGGGCGCGGCATGAAGGAGACCCCCTCGCCGGTGGAGCAGTGCACCGCCCGCCTGCTGTGTGATGTGGAGCGCACGGGCCGCCTCTCGCAGAATGAGGCGCTGAGGGCGCGGCTCCGGGACTCCCCCCCGGACGTGATCTTTGTGGTGGACTTCGGCCAACTTGTCCGCGAGCCCTTCCTGAGCGCGCCGCGGTGGGGCTGCCTGAACATCCATCCCTCGCTCCTGCCGCTGTGGCGCGGTGCGGCCCCCATCCAGCGGGCCCTGATGAACGGGGATGCCGAGACGGGCGTGACGGTCTTCCGCCTGGCGTCGGAGATGGACGCGGGGCCGGTGCTCCGCCAGGCGGCCGTGCCGGTGGGGCCGGACGCGGGCGCGTCGGAGCTGTTCAGGACCCTGAGCGCCCTGGGCGCGGAGATCGCCGCGGAGGGGCTGAGGGCGCTCGCCGCGGGAACGGGGAGCTTCACGGAGCAGGAACACGCCCACGCAACCTGCGCCGCCAAACTTGCCCGCGAGGAGTTCGCGGTCTCCTGGGCTGACCCGGCGTTAAAAGCGCACAACCTTGTCCGGGCTTTGGACATGTCCGGCGGGGCCTACGTCCCCCTGCTGGGGAAGCGGCTGAAGCTGTGGCGCACACACCTCACGGAGCGGCGGGGGACGCCGGGACACATCCTGTCCCTCGAGCCCGAAGGGCCCGTGGCGGCCTTCGGGGACGGCGTGGGGCTGCGGCTGGATGAGGTGCAGGCCGAGGGCAAACGCCGGACGGGCGGGGCGGAGTGGGCCCGGGGGATGCGCCTCTCCGCGGGCGGCGGGCTTGAAGTCTGAACGGCTTTGATGGGCCGCACAAGTCCGGGACTATGAGTTATAATGAGAAAAAATGAAGGCAGGTGTTGTTATGGCGGATGAACGGATGAACGGGCCGGCGGATGGCCCGGCTCGCGGGCTGGAGGAGCGCCAGGTCTCTGAGCGCCGGCTCTACGACGGGTACATCCTGAACCTTCGCGTGGACAAGGTCGAGACGCCAAGCGGCCGAATCGCGACGCGCGAGGTCGTGGAGCACAAGCACGCGGTGGGGATACTGGCCCTGACGGACCACGACAGCGTGCTCCTCGTGCGGCAGTACCGCTACGCCGTGGGCGAGGAGATGCTGGAGATCTGCGCCGGGCTCATTGAGAAGGGGGAGGACCCGGCGGAGGCGGCGGCGCGCGAGATGCAGGAGGAGCTGGGCTACAAGCCCAAAACCCTGGTTCAGATCGGGGCCTTCTACGCAACGCCGGGCTTCTGTACGGAGTTTATGACGCTTTTCGTGGCCGAGGGGCTGACGGCGTCCTCCCTGCCGCAGGACGAGGACGAGAACGTCTCCGCGCGGGAGGTCCCCTGCGGCGACATTCCGCGCCTCCTGGCGGAGGGGGCCATCCGGGACGCCAAGACCTTCGCGGCCCTGTCCTGGCTGATGGCACGGAAAGGAATGAGACCTGACAATTCGCTTTGACCTCTCAGGGCGTTGTCCTGAAAGATAGGATGGGGTGACTGTACAGAATGTTGAATAATTTGAAGATCTCTGGAAAACTTTACGTTGGCTTTGGCCTGGTGCTGGCGCTGTTTGGTGTGGCCGTCTTTTTGAGCTGGGTCAGCATCTCCGCCGTCCAAAAGGACATCACCTTCCTGGGGCAGATATCCCGGTCTTTGGCCCTGGCGAATAACACGAACGACACGGTGTCGCTCATCCGCGCCGGCATCCGCGACCTTCACTACTCCGAGTCCAACGAGGACGCCGCGAAACTCCAGGCCCGTTTCGACGAGCTCAAGACGCGAATCGACGCGATGAAGCAGCTCTACGTGGCCCAGCCTCGTATCGACACCCTGGCCCGCACCTCCGACCTGGAGAACGCGCTCCGCAGCAGCAGCGCCAACCTTGAGAAATTCATCGGCGCCCTTCGCGCCAAACAGTCCGCGGTTGAGCGGCTCGACGAGGGCTTCTCTTTAATGCTGAAGCTGTTTCAGGAGATCGTGAACCTCCAGTACAAGAGGGCCTATGACGAGCACAGCGAGATCAACGGCGCCATCGCGGTGGAGAGCCCAGACATCACGGCGCTCTCAAAGCTGACGGGCGACCTGGACCGAAAGCTGGACCGCGTGAAGGGCGCGGAGGACCTGGCAACCTATCTGCTCATCACGGCGTGGCACTACAAGGCCGGACTTGAGGCGCTGGATATGGAGAGGCTCTCCACCGTCGCCAAACGCATCGACGACCTGGAGAGGATGACCAGGGAGTTCGCAGACACGACGAAGGTGCAGGATGTTCGTGAGAAGCTGAACGCCCTTGGCGGCACGTTCTCCACGTTCAAGACGAGCTTCGCCGAGGTGGTCAGCGCCTTTAACGAGAGCGAGCAGACCTTCCAAATTCTGCTGAAGGCCGGCATGGAGATGGACGACGTCTCTGACGTCATCATGGAGACCGGCGTCACGCGGTCGGTGGAGTACATTGACAGAAACGGCAAGGCCCTGAACCGCTCTGTGCTGCTGCTGATCGCGCTGGCGTGCGTGGCGGTCGTGGCCGGCTGGCTCATCGCGTTCTACATCGCCCGGAAAATCCGCAAGCCCCTGGACCATATGGCGGGGCTGGTGATGAGGGCCCGTGACGGCGACCTGTCCATCGTTCGCGACGACTTTGCGTACAAGGGCCGCGACGTGATCAACACGCTGAGCGACGACCTTTCGGAGATGTTCGACGCCCTCCGCACAGCCATCAGCGAGATCCACGAGAACGCTGACGCCTCCACGGAGAAGGCGCTGCTTATGCTCGACGATGCGAAGAAGAGCCTGGAGGGAACGGACAAGGTCCTCACGGCCGTGAACGAGGCTGTCAAACTGATGGAATCGAACTCCTCTGCGCTGCAGGAGAGCAACGCCGGGACGCAGGAGATGTCCGCGGCGTCCATGACCTCCGCCCAGGCCGCGACGGACTGCGCCGAGTTCATCTCCAACGTCACGAACGTGGCCAACACCGCCGCCCACGCGGTCGAGGAGGCCATCGAGAACATGGGCATCCTCGAGAAGAAGACGGCCGAGAGCGGCGAGAAGCTCCAGGGCCTTGTGGAGTCCGTGGACAAGATCACGGAGTTTATCGGGGTCATCACATCCATCGCGGACCAGACGAACCTGCTGGCGCTGAACGCGGCCATCGAGGCGGCGCGCGCGGGCGAGGCGGGCCGCGGGTTTGCGGTGGTGGCGGAGTCGGTGCGCAAGCTGGCGGAGGAGTCCAGCCGCGCGGCGGAGAACGTCCGGGGCCTGATGGGCGCCCTTCAGGACGGCGCGAAGAACACCAAGGAGGCCAGCGACGAGACGTCCTCCCTGCTGGTCCAGACGGTGGAGAAGGGCAAAAGCGCGAAGGATGCCCTGGCCGGGGCGATGGGCGAGATCGACAAGGCGAACGACCGGATCCAGAACATCGCGGCGGTGGCGCAGGAGCAGGCGGCGTCCAGCCGGGAGATCGCCGGCGGAATTGACAAGGTGACCCAGACCACGGCGGCGATCGTCGAGAACCTGGAGGACATCAAGGCCTCCATGGCCGAGACCGAGGACATCGCCAAGCGCACCACGGCCGTCGCGAGTGAGCAGGAGCAGCTTGCCGAGGGGCTGAGGGACTCCCTGGCCATGTTCAAGATCGAGGCTGAGGAGGACGTCCCGGCCATAGGTCAGAAGAGGCTTCCGGCCAGGCACTGACGGCCGCGGAGCGGACGCAACAAAGAGGCGGGCGGGGGAGCAAACCTCGCCCACTTTTGCTATAATACATGTCGGGCCCCGGGTGTGCGGGGGCGTAGGGTAAGTTGCCGTACAAATTTTATCTTCCATTTAAGGAGCGTATGCGGATGTTAAAGAACATGAAGATTTCGGCGAAACTTGGCTTGGGCTTTGGATTGGTGCTTCTTCTGTTCGGCGTGGCTGTGTTCTTCAGTTGGATGAGCATCTCCTCCGTTCAGCAGGACATCCACTTCCTGGGGCAGGTGTCGCGGGCCCTGCAGCTCGCGAACGACACGAACAACACGGTGTCGTTCATCCGCGCCGGCATCCGCGACCTCCGCTATTCTGAGGGGGAGGAGGATATCGCCAACCTTCAGAATCGCATTGCTGAGCTGCGCACGAAGATCGACGCGACCAAGAGGCTCTACAGCGAGGAGCCGCGCCTGACCACGCTGGCCCTTGCCTCCGACCTGGAGTCCACGCTGCGCAACAGCACCGCCAACCTGGACAAGGTCATCAACATGATCCGCACCAAGACGGCCGCGGTCAAGAAGCTTGACGCGGGGATCCGCTCGATGCACGGCCTCTTCCAGGAGATCGTCGACCTCCAGTACAAGAGGACCTACGATGAGATCGCTGAGGTCATCGAGGAGATTAAGGGGGACACCAGCGATGAGAAGATCGTGGAGATAGCGGGAGACCTGAACCGCAAGGTGGACCGCGTGAAGGGCGCCGAGGAGCTGCTGAGCCGTCTGCTCATCGCCGCGTGGCAATACAAGGACGGGCTGGAGGCCCTCGACGCGAACACGCTGAACAGCGTCACGATTCAGCTCAACGACCTTGAGACCCAGACCAACAACTTCGCCGAGACCACCAAGGTCCCTGAGGTCCGTGAGAAACTGAATGCCCTCCGCGGGGCTTTCACTACCTTCAAGACGAACTTCGCCGATGTGCTCAAGGCCTTCAACGAGAGCGACCCGCTGTTCCAGGCCCTGCTGAAGGACGGCCTGGAGATGGTGGGCGTCGCCGACAGGATCATGGACAGCGGCATCGCGAGGCTGAACCAGCTTACGCAGGCGGGCTACGACGCCCTTGGCAGCGCGGTGCTGCTGCTGATCGCCCTGGCCATCGTGGCCATCGTGGTCGGGCTGGGGATCGCGTTCCTCATCGCGGGGGCCATCCGCAAGCCGCTGGCCCGCGTGGTGGAGCTGGTCATCAACGCTCGCGACGGCGACGTGTCCATCACCCGCGACGACTTCCACTATGAGGGACACGACGAGCTGGGCGACCTCGGCGACGCCCTGTCCGAGATGT
>JAFUYV010000257.1 GCA_017476945.1 Fretibacterium sp. | reverse complement strand
GTGCCCATGACGCGTGAGGAGGTGCGCGCGGTCATCCTCGACCGCCTCGAACTGACGCCCGGCGCGGTCCTGTGGGATATAGGGGCGGGCACGGGCTCGGTAGCCGCTGCCGCCGCGCTGGACTGCCCGGACGCGGAGGTTCATGCCGTGGAATGTTCCCCAGCCGCGCTGGAGCTGATCGGGCGCAACCGCGCGAAGTTCCGCCTGCACAACCTGAGCGTCCACGCGGGCAGGGCGTTGGCCCTCATGGAGGGGCTGCCCGCTCCGACGCACGTCTTCATCGGCGGGAGCGGCGGCGAGCTGGAGGGCATCCTGTCGCGCCTTGCGGCCATGAACATCCCCGTCCGCGTTCTGGTCTCGGCCGTAACGCTGGACACGCTGAGCAGGGGCACAGCGCTTCTGAACGGCGAGGCGTGGCATGGCCTTGAGGCCGTGCAGATATCGGTCTCCGTGTCACGCCCGCTGGGCCGGAGTATCCTTATGGCCGCACGCAACCCCGTGACGCTGCTCTGCGCGGAGACACATCCCAAGGAGGCAGGAACATGATCTATTTTATCGGAGCCGGTCCTGGAGCGCCGGATCTCATCACCGTGCGGGGGGCGGAGCTCCTTCACAGAGCCGGCATGATCGTCTACACCGGCTCGCTCGTCAACCCCGCGCTGTTGGACGGCGCCCCGGAGGGATGCGAGGTCCACGACAGCGCCTCCATGACGCTGGACGAGGTGATGGGGTGCCTGCTGGACGGACACCGGCGCGGCCTCGTGACGGTGCGCCTCCACACGGGCGATCCTTCCCTTTACGGCGCGATACGCGAGCAGATGGACAAGCTCCGCGCCGCGGGTGTGCCCTTTGAGGTCGTGCCGGGCGTCAGCTCCTTCTGCGCGGCGGCAGCGGCCATCCAGGCGGAGTACACCCTGCCGGGCGTCAGCCAGACCCTCATCATCAGCCGCATGGAGGGCCGAACCTCCGTGCCGGAGCGCGAGTCGCTCCGCTCCCTGGCCGCACACCGGGCCTCCATGGTCCTCTTCCTCTCGGCCGGGATGCTGGAGGGCCTCTGCGCGGAGCTCACCGCGGGCGGTTATCCCCCGGAAACCCCGGCGGCGTTGGTTTATCGCGCCTCATGGCCGGATGAACGCGTGCTGCGAGGGACGCTCGCGGACCTTCCGGCCCTGGCGCGGGAGGCGGGCGTCACGAGGACGGCCCTGGTTTTGGCCGGAGACTTTCTGGGGAATGAATACGAGCTGTCGAAGCTCTACGACGCCGGGTTCTCCCACGGTTACAGAAAGGGCCGGGAGGGGGCGGAGTGAGGGGGGGGGCTGTCGTCCTCGCGGCCTTCACCCATGCGGGGGCGGAGCTGGCCGTCCGCCTGGCCGGGGCGCTTGAGGGACGGGCCTTCGTGCCGGAGCGCTGCCTCCTCAACGGAACGGAGCTTCTGAAAGGTCCCGTCGGGGATTGGGCTGAGCAGTGGTTCCCGCGCGCGCGGGCGATGGTCTTCGTCTGCGCCTGCGGCATCGCCGTCCGCGCCATCGCGCCTCACATCCGCTCCAAGACGGAGGACCCCGCGGTCGTCGTGGTGGACGAGCGCGGGCGTTTTGTCATCCCGCTTCTGTCCGGGCACATCGGCGGAGCGAACAGGCTCGCCCGGCAGATTGCCGCGCTCACGGGAGGACAGGCCGCCATCACCACGGCGACGGACGTGAACGGCCTCGTGGCGGTGGACGAGTGGGCGGCCGACAACAACTGCGTCATCGAAAACCCCAGGGGAATAAAGGAGGTCTCCTCGGCTGTCCTGGAGGGACAGTCCGTTGGCGTGGCCGTCACGGAGCAGCTTCATCCCGCCCCCTGGCCCGTGACCCTGTGGCTGAGGCCACGGGTCCTGACCCTCGGCGTGGGCTGCAAACGCGGCACGGCCCCGGACGCGATGATGGCGGCGGCGGCGGACTTTCTCAGTGGCGCGGGCGTCTCGCCCCTGTCGCTCCGCGCGGTGGCGTCCATCAACTTGAAGGCGGATGAACCAGCGATTATCGCCCTGGCAGAGCGCTGCGCAGCGCCGTATCTCACCTTCAGCGCGGAGGCGCTCCAGGCTGTGCCGGGCCGGTTCTCCGCGTCGGAGCGCGTGCGGAAGGTCACGGGCGTGGACAACGTCTGTGAGCGCGCGGCGGTGCTGGCCGCTGGAGAAAACGCGGTCCTGCTGAGGAGCAAGGCCCGCTACCCCGGTATGACTTTCGCCCTGGCGCGGCGACGGCCGGGGAGGGCCTAGTGCCGCCGGAGGCACAGGATGTGCCTCCGGCGGTCGGCGTATCGCTCAGGCTGAGGCGGAAAAACGCCCTGGTCCGCTGGAGACGGCAAGCCCGTTGGCGGAGAGCGTCATCAGGCACGTCTGGAGCGTCACGAAGTCCAGCCCGCTCTCCGCAAGAAGGTCATCCATCGTGCGGCCGCCCTGCCGCTGAAGCACGGCCAGCAGCACCCTCTCATCCGTTGTGAGCTCAGGCGCGGGGGCATGACGGGGCGCGGCCGCCTCCTCCCCCACCTCCAGGTCCAGTACCAGCTGTCCGTAGTGCCCCGACACGCACTGTATGAAATCCTCAATATCAATCAACGGCTGGGCCCCGTCCCGGAGCAGACGGTTGGTCCCCCGGCAGACGGTCTCCGTGATGCGCCCGGGAACACACCAGACCTCTCGCCCGATGTCCAGCGCCAGCCGCGCGGTGATCATCGCCCCGCTGTCCTCCGGGGACTCCACGACCACCGTCCTGCCCGACATGCCGACGATAAGGCGGTTGCGCTCCGGGAAGCGCCAGGGCTCGCCACTGGTCCCAAACGGGAACTCCGAGACCAGAGCCCCGCGCTCCGCAATCTGCTCAAAGAGTTCACGGTGCTCCGCCGGGTAGACGCAGTCAAGCCCCGTTCCGAAGATGGACACCGTGACCCCGCCCACGGAAAGGCAGCCCTGATGCCCGGCAGCGTCGATGCCCCGTGCCCCGCCGCTGACCACCGTGAGCCCCGCGCGGGCCAGCGCACGCCCCACCCCCTCCGCCACAGACTTTCCATAGGCGCTGCAGCGCCGTGTCCCCACAACCGCCACCGAGAAGGAGGAGAGGTCCGCGGGGCCCTTCACGTAGAGGCCGATGGGCGGCTGCGCAAGATCCCTGAGCCGCTGAGGATACCCCACGCCGTCCGCCATTAAAAAGCGCGCGCCGGCCCTTTCCATACGCTCGAGCTCATGCTCCGGCCACTCCCCACGGCACAGCAGCTTCGCCAGCCTCTCCTGCGTTGAAGGGCGAAGCCCCAGCTCCCGCCAGAGCCTCTCACCGCCTCCTTCCAGCTCATCCGGGCCGTAGTCCCCGCACAGCCTCATAAAGGCTTCAAGCGGCGCCCGCGCGGCGTTCAGCAGCAGCGCGGCCCTCAGTTTCGGGTCCATATCTCTCTCCCCTTTCTTAGACCATTATAAATCGAAGGCGTTGAAATACGTAATTTCTCCGTCCTGACTTGCCTTGACATTTTGGGCAGGGCTTGCTAACCTTAACACTGTCTTGAGAGATTGTTGGCACTCGTTATCTAAGAGTGCTAATCACGAAGGAGAGGTGTGCCGATGACGGAGAGGCAGCTCAGCATTATACTTGCGGTGGTGTACGAATACATCAAGACAGGAGAGCCCGCCGGTTCACGG
>JAFUYV010000256.1 GCA_017476945.1 Fretibacterium sp. | reverse complement strand
TGAAGCGCACCCTTCCACCGGAGAAGGTGCAGCTCCCCTCCGAAGACGTGTCTGCGGTCACGAAGGCGGAGGGAACAGGGGCAAGCGCGGAGACGGAGGCTGAGCTGCCGCAGGTTGAAGGCCTGGACTGGGGTTTCGCGGAGCTGCACCTGCCGTCGCGGGAGCTGCTGGCCGGAGCGTTGCGGGACTTCCACGCGGCCATCGTCCCTCATGCGGACAAACTGGACGGTTTTTATAACGCCCTGCCGGACGCGTGGGACGACTACCGCGTGCTGGTTCACGGCATGAAGAGCTCCGCCGCCACGGTAGGAATTGTCCCGCTGGCGGGAGTTGCGAAGATGCTGGAGTACGCCGCGCGTGATAGGGACAGAGAGACGGTCTCTGCGCTGCACGGGCCGTTCCTGCGGGAGTGGCGTTCCTACCTGGAGAAGCTGAAGGGTGTGTTCGGCATCGGCGCGGCCGGCGAGGGCACAATGGACTTTGACCCAAACGCCGTCCGGGAGCTGATCAAAACGATCAGGAGCAGCGCGGAGGATTTCGACATTGATGAAGCGGATGCCGCCGTGGAACGGATGGGAAAGTTTCGTCTTCCACCGGAATTGATGGAGGGCTTTCAGACCTTGCGGACAGCGATAAACGACGTGGACACAGACGCGGCACTCCGTGCCGCGGACGAGATCCTGAGGGGGATGGAGAATGAATAATACGAACGCTCTTTGGTTAAAGAATTTGGACGATGAGCTCGAAAGGACGCTGAACGCGAAGAAAAAAATTTTAGCGGTGGATGACAACGGCCCGACGTTGCGGGTCATCAAGGCCATGCTGGAGAGCGAGCTGTACGATGTGACGATTGTCAATTCCGGCATGAACGCGATGAAGGCCATTGGAAAGAGCCGCCCGGACCTGGTGCTCCTGGACTACGAGATGCCGGTCTGCGATGGCCGCCAGGTCTTTGAGATGATACGGGCGGACGACGAGATAAAGGATATTCCTGTGGTGTTCCTGACGGGCGTGAACGACCGGGAGCATATTGAGCCGATCCTGGCGCTTCGCCCGGCGGGGTATCTTCTCAAGCCGCTGGACAAGAAGAAGCTGCTGGAGACGATTAGAAAAGCTCTGGGAGAAGCCTAGCGACATTTCATGCGCCGGATGCTGACGTGAGCCTGCCATGGTCATATTCCCAGCTCTGTCATTGTCAAAGGGGATAGGCCGCTCCTTCAGCCCGGCCCCTTCCTCAGGACATAGAATATCAACAAAGGGCCTTGAGTTTGTCCCGCTGCTCCATAATCACGGCAAGTTGGGCCGGATAATCCGCATCCTCTCCGGAGCGCAGCGACTCGGTTATCTGTGAAATGGGGGACTAAATGGGCGTGAGCGACAGATTGCCCAGGACGCCCTTGAGGTCATGCGCCGCCTCGAAAGCAGCGTGCCTGTCACCGGCCTCCACCGCCTGAGCCAGCCGGTCAAAGCTCGCGTCGTCCTCCACAGCCATCTTTACCAGCCTCAGGTAAAAAGCGTCGTTGTTCATACATCTTGCCAGGCCCTCGTCCACCTTAGCGCCGAAGGTCCTGAGCGCGTCAACGGTCAACATAGCTTTTTTCGATACACTCCTTTATCCATGTCCACTCATTCTAGCTATTTTTCGGGCATTGTCAAGATTGTGACGCGAAAGTGCAGCGGGCCGGAATGGTGAGGACACCGGCGTTGCCGTGAAGACGTAGAGTTCACTGGGGGATGGTGGTATGATAGTAGAATAAATACGCTACGGAGGTCCTATTGATGGATAACAGGACGAGAGATAAGGTTTTTTACATCACGACCCCGATTTATTACGTGAACGACATCCCGCACATCGGCCACGCTTACACGACCATCGCCTGCGACACGATGAGCCGCTACAAGCGCATGAAGGGCTTTGACGTCCACTTCCTGACCGGTACGGACGAGCACGGACAGAAAATTCAGGCCGCTGCGGAGAAACAGGGCATCACGCCCCAGGCGCTGGTGGACAGGATACATTTGAACTTCAAGGAGCTCTGGAAGGTCCTGAACATCAGCAACGACGATTTCATTCGCACGACGGAGGACCGTCATATCCGCGTGGTGCAGGCCATGTTTAAGAAGCTGATGGACCAGGGGGATATCTATAAGGGGACGTATGAGGGGCACTACTGCGTGCCGTGCGAGACTTATGTCCCGGAGTCCAGCATGGGGCCGAACCAGACCTGCCCCGACTGCGGCCGCCCCCTCACCATGATGAAGGAGGAGAGCTACTTCTTCCGAGGATCGAAGTATGTCCCCCAGCTTATCGAGTATTACGAAAAGAATCTGAGCGGGGTGATGCCCCGCATACGCTACAATGAGATTATGAGCTTCCTGCGGGGCGAGGTCCGCGACCAGTCCGTCTCCCGCACGACGCTCAAGTGGGGCATCCCCGTCCCCGGCGATGAGAAGCATGTCATCTACGTCTGGTTTGACGCGCTCATCAACTATGCTGCCGCCGTGGGGTATCTGGATAACCCGGAGCGGTTTCAGCGCTATTGGCCCGCCGTGCGCCACATGGTGGGCAAGGATATCATCCGCTTCCACTGCGTCATCTGGCCGTTGATGCTGCTGGCCCTGGGACTGCCTCTGCCCCGGAGCGTCATCGCACACGGATGGTGGACCGTGGACGGGGAGAAGATGAGCAAGTCCAAGGGCAACGTGGTGGATCCATTCAAGATGGTGAAGGACTATGGGCTCGACCCGTTCCGTTACTTCCTGCTGCGGGAGGTCCCCTTCGGCAGCGACGGCGATTTCTCTGAGGCGGCGCTGGTGGGGCGCATCAACAGCGACCTGGCCAACGACTTGGGCAACCTGCTGAACCGCACGCTCCAGATGAGTGAGAGTTACCGGGGCGGCGTCGTCCCGGCGGCGGGCAGCGGCTATGATGATATCCTGGGCAGCGTCCTGGAGAATGTGGACGCTGCGATGGAGCGCTTCGCCTTTGACGAGGCGCTGAAGGAGGTGTGGGCTTTTATTGGCCGGGCGAATAAATATATTGACGAGACCATGCCCTGGAAGCTGGCCAAGGAGCAGGACGACCCTGCGTCCGTCGCGGCACTGGATAAGGTGCTGATGAACCTTTTCGAGGCACTGCGGCTCGCGGCGCTGCTGGTGGCGCCCGTGATGCCCCAGACGGCTCAGAGGATGTGGGCTCAGCTCGGCCTTGAGGGCGATCCGCTGAGGGAGCTTTATGACAGCTTCCATTGGGGTATGGGCTCTGGTACGCGAGTCCGCAAGGCGGAGGTGCTGTTCCCGCGTATCGACATCAGGGAGTGGCAGAAGGCCAGGGAGGAGAAGAAAAAGATGGAAGAGGAAAAGAAGGCTCCGGCGGCGGAGCACGAACCGGAGATCGCGATTGAGGATTTCAAGGCCGTCGAGATGAGGGTGGCGCGGATTGTGAAGGCTGAGGAGATCCCAAAGTCGAGGAAGCTCTACAAGCTGGAGGTAGATCTGGGCTACGAGACGCGCACCGTCTGCTCCGGGATCAAGGCGTTCTTCACGCCGGAGGAGCTGGCGGGCAAGCGCGTCATCCTGGTGACGAACCTCAAACCCGTGAAGCTGTGCGGCATCGAGAGCAACGGCATGATTTTGGCGGCCAGCGTCAAGGTGGACGGCAACGCCGAGTCCCTGACCCTCGTGGCTCCGGAGGGGGATATCCCCCTGGGCAGCCGCGTGAGCTGACGCAGCGGATTAGGATTAGACGAAATGCGGCTCATCAAAGCGCGGGAGATGAGCTTTCTTGAAGGGGAGCTCGGGCTGTGGCTTGAGGGCGCCCTGATCAGCAGGGAGCAGGCTGCCGGAATCCGTGAGCTCTACGGCGTCCGGCAGCAGCCCCTTTCTTTGATTCTGCTGGAGGCCGGGGGCGCGCTGGTGGGCCTGGGGGCTATCAGCTTTGCGGCGGCAAACTGGCAGACCATGTCTCGGCTTCTGAGGACGCTTCTGATCGTGGGCGCTTATCTGATATGTCTGATGGGAGCGTGGGGCGCGGGGAAAAAATCTTCTCCTCGCGCCTCGCGCGCCTTTTTGTTATTGGCAAGCCTCGTCTATGGCGCGGGGCTTTTTTTGATTGCGCGCCTGTACTATCCTGACTTGGAATGGCGGGAACTCAGGCTATTTTGGCTGGGCGGGGTCCTGTCGTTCGCGCTGATCTTTCGGGATGTGTGGCAGGCGTTTCTGTCTCAGGGAATCGCGCTGATTTACTTCATCGGGACGGAGGCGGTGAGCCTGTGGGGGGCATGGCCGCTGCTGCCCGCGCCGGAGTTTTTTATGCCGGTGGAGACCTGGCCCATCGTGGGGGCGCTGTGGGCGGCGGCGGTATGGGCGCGTGGGCGGATGTCCCTTTACACGATTGTCCTTCTGACGCTGGCGGTTCTTGAGTCCCGCGTGCGGGTCTGCTTCGGCGTCTCAATGGGGCTGGCCGTCATGGCGGGACTGGGCGCGGCCCTGTCGTTCTGCCCGGTGCGCAGGGGGGACAGATGGTCGGAGCTGCTTTCGTTCTCGCTCCTGGGGCTGGCCATGGCAGGAGGCTTTGGCCTGGCCCTGACCTATCCCGAGTGCTGGAACGACTTTTTCTCAAAAGTTCCGCCGTTCGCCTCTCAGGAGGTTCTCGCTGCGGGGACGGCGCTGCTGCTGGCGCTCCTGATGCTGTGGCAGTTTCACCGTGGGCTTGCGGCGGGTGGGGCCTTCCTCGTGTTCCTGGCGGTGCGTTATTTCTTTGACGGCCTATTTGACCTGATGTCCCGCGCGTGGGGCTTCACCGTTATCGGGGTGGCCTGTTTGGGGTTGGGCTTCCTCATTAACCGCTCACGCCGCGGGGCGGATGGACCGCCACGTGAGGCGAAGGCGAAGCGATAGGGAGGGGGCTTGCTTAGTGGTGGAATATTGCAAGGTGGAGATCTTTATCCCTGAGACTCATTTCCGGGCGTTGCAGCAGGCACTGCGGAGCGTTGACGCAGGGCATATAGGGAACTACGATAGTTGCCTTGCCTACGGTCGCGTCGTGGGGATGTGGCGGCCGCTCGAGGACACGTCCCCCTATCTTGGGACGGTGGGGGAGGTCAGCGAGGAACCAGAGCTGAAGGTGGAGGTGACCTGC
>JAFUYV010000255.1 GCA_017476945.1 Fretibacterium sp. | reverse complement strand
GACAGGCGTCGAAGAACTCCACCGACGAGAATTTCTTCGTCCGAAGGCCCTCCAGCGCAGAGCGCAGGTTCAACTCGCAGAGCTCCATCCTTATCCCTCCATGATACGGGGGACCTTGAAGTAATCCCCCTCCACATGGGCGCTCTCGCCCATAACCGCGTCCCTGTTCCCGAAGGGCGTTGGGGTGTCGTCCCGAAGCGGACATTCAATCGCCTCAGCAAAGCTGAAGGGCTCCACGTCCGTCAGGTCCAATTCCTTAAAGCGGTCCAGCATATCCAGAAACTCATTGATATAGCGCACCGCCCCGTCCAGCTCCTCATCCGTCAGGACAAGGCGGCTTTCCAGGGCGATCTCGCGCACCTCGTCGCCGCTTAGTTTCATCGCCGCACTTCCTTTCAAAGCCGCGTATCGGTCCTCCCTCAAGAGAGGCCCATTCAACGGCCTTTCCTTAAAAATTATAGCAGTTTGGCCCCTTCTTTTACAATTTTTGCTTCTTCTGCCTCCGTCTCCCCCTGGGGTTTCAGGGTCAGGAACACGAGCCCCCCCACCAGCGTGACGGGGATGAACTGCGCCATGTGGGCGAAGAGCGCAACGCCAAGAGCCTGGTCACGGGGAACGTTGTAGGCTGTCAGCACGGTCAGCATGACGGCCTCATAGACCCCGATCGCCCCCGGCGAGGAGGGGAGGAGCATCCCCAGGCTGCTGAGGGCGAACACGGCCACCGTCTCCGGCAGGCTGAACCCCAGGCCCGCCGCCATGTTGAGGCAGACGCCCGTCTGAAGGGCGTAGAACGCCCACAGGACCAGGGAGCTTGCCGTCATCCACGCGAGCCGGCGGGGCGACATTTGCCCCACCAGGGAGAGGGTGAAGCGCGTCAAAAAATCCGTCATTTTGGCGGGGAGAGGCAGCTTTTCCCAAAAACGGCCCCATCCGGGCCGGCTGCGAAACAGGAACAGAACGCCCCACCCCGCGGCCAGACAGAAGAGGAAAAGACAGACGGTCCTGACCTGGCCGAGCTTCCACATGAACCAGAGGCTCAGCAGGGCCAGGACGTTGACGTCGAAAAAACGCTCCATGAAGACGATCCCCAGGGAGGTATCCAGTGAGAGCCCATGATCCCGGCCGATCCACACCGCCTTGGCGATCTCCCCCGCCTTGGCGGGCAGGACGTTGTTCAGCGCCAGCCCCACCAGCGAGGCACAGAAGGTCGAGCGGAAGGAGAGGGGCGGACACCCCTCCGGGTTCATGAACATAAGCCGGACCCCCATGACGGCATAGGCCGCAAAGCCGGCAAGAACGGTGGCAGCCATCGGCAGCACGGGGAAACGGCGCATCACGGCCCACAGGTCACCCAGGGGGACGCCATGAAAGGCGTAGAACAGGCAGAGAAGGGATATCCCGTACCGCAGCAGGGCCCCAAGGATTTTTTTCGGCCTCATCTTCATTGGAGCGTACAGGCGTTAGTCCTCCGGCGTCCCGGCCTTGATGGCCGCGCCGAGGTTTCGCCCCAGCTCCGCGCACTGGGCAAGGTCCTCGGCGGTGGGGGAGGTGTAGACCTCCACCTCAGGTCCCACCTTCTCCAGCTTCACCTTCCCGGCGAACTCCTGAAGCGCGGTCAGGGCGCCCTTGCTCCAGCTGTAGCTCCCGGCGATGCCGAGGACGCGATTTTTGGGCATACGGTTCAGCAGCTTGGAACAGAGGCTCTCCATCGCGGGGAAGAGCTGGGTGTTGTAGGTGCAGGCCAGGAGGGCGAAGCCCTTGTAGCGCCAGATGTCGCGCAGGATGAAGGAGAGGTCCCGCCGCGCGGTGTCGCAGAGGTGGACCTCGCGGATGCCAGCCTCCGCCAGCCCGGCGCACACTCCCTCGGCCATGCGGCGGGTGTTGCCGTACATCGAGCCATAGGCGACGACGGCCCCGCGCTCGGCCTCGTAGCGGCTCCAGCGGTCATAGAGGTTGATGACCTGCTTGACGTCCGTGCGGAACAGCGTGCCATGGGAGGGGAAGATGGCCTTGATGTCCAACCCTCCGAGCTTCTTAAGGGCCGCCTGAACGATGTTGGAGTAGCGCGCGACGATCGCGGCGTAGTAGCGCAGCATCTCCCCCTCCCAGCGTGAGCGGTTCTTCTGATCGTCGAAAAGCCCTCCCTCATGGGCGCCGAACCCGCCGAAGGCGTCGTTTGAGAACAGCACGCCCGTTGATGTGTCGAAGGTGGCCATGCTCTCCGGCCAGTGCAGCATGGGGACGGTGAAGAACAGAAGGACGTGCCCGCCGAGGTCCAGCGTGTCTCCGTCCTTCACCGTCACGGTGTCCTGCTCGATACCATGATAGCCCTTCAGCAGGGGCAGGGTCTTTGCGTTGCCGACGACCTTCAGGCCCGGCCACCGCCCCCTGAGCTGGGAGATCAGACCGGCGTGGTCGGGCTCCATGTGGTTGACCACGAGATAATCGAGCCTGCGGCCGTCCAGGGCCTCGTCCACCTTGTGGAGGTACTCGTCAACCCACGGTCCCTTGACCGTGTCGATAGCGGCGGTGGCGGACGCGCCCTTCACGACATAGGCGTTGTAGGCAACGCCCTGAGGCAGCGTCCACAGGGACTCGAACAGGTCCGTCTCAAGGTCATTGACCCCGACCCACCAGGTATCCTGATTGACCTGGAACGTTTTGTACATCTTATATCTTCTCCCTCCGAGATAACTTCATAACTTGGGCTGTATCCAGATGGTCGCGGCCTCGTTCAGGGGCAGCTCAAGGGTCTTCTGGCCAAGCTGCACGGTGTAGGCCGGGCCGTCCACTTTGCGAAGGACGATGCCCGCCCCCGTGCTGAACCCCCTGTCCAGCAGGTCCTTCCGCAGGGGCTCTCCGGCGGTCAGGCGCAAAAGGGTCCCCCGGTCCCCCTCCCGGCAGAGCGTGAGGGGGAGGGGAATCAGCTTGACGGGCTTCTCGATGGCGAGGAACGCCTCATCCACCCATGGCTCATGGTCGGCCCGGGCGCGCCGGAAGTACTCCAGCAGGGCGTAGAGGCGCTCCTCCGTCACGGAGTCCACGTAGTGCTCCATGCTGCACGCCATCTCCGAGGAGTGCTCGCGGTCCAGGCCCAGCATCTCGTGGAAGAAGGCGCGGAAGCCCTCGTGCCTGCGGAACACCCCCATTCCCTTGCGCCGTCCCTCCGGCGTCAGGTGCAGCGCGCCGTAGCGCTCGTGGTTCACCAGCCCCAGCTCCACCAGCTTTTGCACCGTGGCCGTCACCGTGCCCTTCGTGATCTTCAGGCGCTCAGCCAGATCCGTCACCGTAACGCTGCATCCTGTGCTCTCCAGCAGGAACAGCTCCTCAAGGTAGTCCTCGATACGTGCTGTGATCATCGCATGGTTATCCATAACGCCCCCTCAGCTTTGCCGTGCCTGTTGACCAAGGGGCGCAGGCCCTTTCCCCCTGAGGTATCTGTCAAACCACTCCGCGATCACGCGCAGGCGGGCAAGCCGGTTCCGGGGCTTTCCCGAACGGCTGAGCTCGTGGTTTTCCCCGCGGAACACGCACATCCGCGCCTCGACGCCGTTCACCTTGAGCGCCGTGAACATCTGAAAGCCCTGGTTCAGCTCGCAGCGGAAGTCCTCCGTCGAGTGGACGAAGAGAGTCGGCGTTCTGGCGTCCCTGGCGTAAGCCACCGGCGAGTCGCGCCACGGCCCGTCGGGATTTTCCCACGGGGCGCCGAGGTGCTGGTCCTCCACGTAGTAGTACCCGATGTCGCAGCCACCGAACTTGGAGACCCAGTTGGCGATGCCCCGCTGGGAGACGGCCGCCCGGAAGCGGTTGGTGTGCGTGATGATCCAGTTCGTCATGAACCCGCCGTAGGAGCCGCCGGTCACGCCCAGGCGCGACGCGTCAATGAAGTTCAGGTGCTGCACGCACCAGTCCGTGAAGTCCATGAGGTCACGGTAGTCAATCTCCCCGTAGCGTCCCCGGATGTCGCTGAACTCGCCGCCCCGGCCGTCGCTCCCCCTGGGATTGCAGTAGATGACGGCGTAGCCCCTCGCCGCCCAGCACTGCATCTCATGGTGATAAATGTCCCCGAAGGCCGCCTTGGGGCCGCCGTGGATGTTGAGCAGGGTGGGACAGCGGTCGCCCTCGCGGAAGCCCACGGGCCGCATGTACCAGCCGTCCAGCGTCTCGCCGCCGCTTCCCCGGAAGGTGATGTGGATGGGCTGGGACAGGGAATGTCCCTCGCTGAAGCTGTCGTTGAAGGCGGTGAGCCGGCGCTCCTGTCCCTTCTCGAAGAGGAAGAGCTCAGGGAGCGAAAGGCCCTGATAGGCGACAAAGGCGATACGTTCTCCCTGGACGTCGTAGTCGATGACCGAGGACACCGACGGGGTCAGGGTGCTGAGCGTCCCGTCCCCGCGGACGGCGCAGAGCCGTGTCTTGAAGCCCTGCGTGGCGCAGCAGACCGGCCCTGTCGGGCCCGGGGCGATGGCTCCTTCGCGCTCCGTGCAGCCATAGCTCGTGTCCGCGACGATCCCATGTCCCAGGCTTGCCCCCTTGCCAGGGGTCAGAGGGATCATCTCCCCATTTTCCAAAAGCCAGACCTTCGGGTCCTCATTGACCCCATGAGCCTGGCGATCCGTCGCCGTGACGAGGATGTCCTGCTCATCCCACACGGCGCAACTGAAGGTATAATCCAGCCCTGAGGTGAGGAGCTCACACCTTCCCGTTTCCAAATCCAGCCGGCAGACCCCGTTATCGAGCGGCTTGACGTCCTGATAAGCGGCCGCGACGAACAGCGCCGCCGTCCGGTCCTCGTTCAGCGTCACGCAGGAGACATCCACGTCGGGAGAGGTCAGGCGCCTGAATTCCCCCTTTGCGGTGTCGTAGACGCCCAGGCCGGTGCGCCTCTGATCGGTGTAACCCTTTCCGTTGGCCATGAAGGGGACCTGGTCGAAGACCATGAAGCTCGCGCCCTCCGGGT
>JAFUYV010000254.1 GCA_017476945.1 Fretibacterium sp. | reverse complement strand
TGCGACGGCGTGGCGCAGGGGCATGACGGGATGCACTACATCCTGCCCTCCCGGGAGATTATCTGCGACTCCGTGGAGATCATGGCTCAGGCCCACCGGCTGGACGGCCTGGTGCTGCTGGCATCGTGCGATAAGATCGTGCCGGGAATGTTGATGGCTGCCGCGCGGCTGGACATCCCCTGCATCATCGTGGTGGGGGGGCCCATGCTGGGCGGCATCGTCTTTGACAACCGCAAGTCGGACCTGACCTCTATCTCCGAGGCCCTGGGCATGATGAAGGCCGGGAAGCTGACGGAGGCGGAATACGAGGCGCTGGAGAACACCGCCTGTCCGGGGTGCGGCTCCTGTTCCTTCCTGGGGACGGCCAACACGATGTGCTGCCTGGCCGAGGCGCTGGGCATGACCCTGCCTGGGGACGCCCTGATCCCGGCGGCTTACGCCGCGCGGCTTCGGGACGCTTTTGAGTCCGGGCGGCAGATTGTGGACTTGTGCAAGAAGGGCGTCACGGCCCGGCAGATCATCACGAGGGAGGCCATGCGCAACGCCATCCGGGTCTGCATGGCCATCTGCGGCTCCACCAACGCGGTGCTGCACCTTTCAGCGTTGGCGGTGGAGGCGGGCCTGACGGATATGAACGTCGTGGAGGAGTTTGAAGAGCTGAACAAGACGACGCCGCAGATCGCCAAGGTGAATCCTGCCGCGGCCCCGGACATGGAGGACTTCTTCCGTGCCGGCGGCATCCCGCGCGTGATGGAGCGTCTTGGGGCCCTGTTGGACACGGACTGCATGACGGTGACGGGCAAGACCATCAGGGAGAACCTGGCGGCGTATCGCTATGAGTATCCGGAGAACCCAGCCATCATCAGGACGGTGGACGCGCCGTTCTCCAAGACGGGAGGCATCGCCGTCCTGCATGGCAATCTCTGCCCGGACACGGCGGTGAGCAAGCCTGGCGCCATCGACCCCTCGATCCACCATTTTGCGGGAAAAGCCAAGTGCTTTAACAGCGAGGAGGAGGCCGAGGCGGCCATCCTGGGAGGGAAGAGTGTGGCTGGGGACGTGGTGGTCATCCGTTATGAGGGCCCCAAGGGCGGCCCTGGCATGCGGGAGATGTTCAAGGCCATGAAGTATATGTATGGCGTGGGGCTGAGCAAGTCTGCCGCACTGATTACGGACGGGCGCTTCTCCGGCACTAACAACGGCTGCTTCGTGGGGCATATCTCACCGGAGGCGGCCGAGGGCGGCCCGCTGGCGATCGTCCGCGACGGCGATGAGATCCTTATCGACGTGGACGAGGGCAAATTGGAACTGCATGTCTCCGACGCGGAGATCGCGGAACGCTTCAAAACCCTTCAGCCCCCCAAAAAGGTCATCCCCAACGGATACCTCCGGCTCTACTCCAAGGTGGCCTCCTCGGCGAACAAGGGTGCTGTTATTCAGGTGGAATAACGTCGTATAATAAGGCGAAAGCGTAAGGCTGGAAAGAGGGAAGAGAATGGACAGGATCAAGGTCGGGATCATCGGCCCCGGCAACATCGGGACCGATCTGATGTACAAGGTCATCAAGAGCAGGCACCTTGAGATGAAGCTGATGGCGGGCATCATCGAGTCCGAGGGGATTAAGCGGGCTGCCAATATGGGGTTTGAGACCTCCATCAAGGGCGTGGACGCCGTGGCGGCGGACCCGGAGATTCGCATCGTCTTTGACGCCACCAGCGCCAAGGCGCATCTGCACAACGCCCCAATTCTGAAGGCGGCGGGCAAGGTGGTGCTGGATATGACGCCGGCGGCCGTGGGCCCTTATGTGGTGCCCTGCTGTAATCTGGACAAGCTGCAGGACGTGGACAACTTCAACATGGTGACCTGCGGCGGCCAGGCCACGATCCCCATTGCCTGGGCCATCAATCAGGCGGCGGACTCCGAGTACACGGAGATTGTGGCGGCGCTGTCCTCCAAGAGCGCGGGGCCGGGGACCCGCGCGAACATTGATGAGTTCACTCAGACGACTAAAAAGGCGCTGGAGGTCATCGGCGGGGCGGACCGGGCCAAGGCCATTATCGTGCTGAACCCCGCGGAGCCCCCCATTATGATGACGAACACGATCTACTCCCTCGTCCGGCACCCTGATGAGGCCAAGATTGTGGCGGCCGTGGAGGACATCGTGAAGAAGGTGCAGGCGTATGTGCCTGGCTACAAGCTCCGGGTCCCGCCGGTGATGGACGGGAACAAGGTGACGGTCATCGTCCAGGTGGAGGGAGCGGGAGATTTTCTGCCCAAGTACTCTGGCAACCTCGACATTATCAATCAGGCGGCGGTTGCCGTTGCCGAGACCGTTGCGCAGAAGATGCTTGAGGGGAGGCGGTAGGCATGGAGAAGCAGAGGATCAAGATCGTCGATACGACGCTGAGGGACGGCAGCCACGCGGTCAGCCACAGCTTTACGGCGGAACAGGCCGCGGCGGTTGCCGGAGGCCTGGACAGGACGGGGGTCAGCCTGATTGAGCTGAGCCACGGGGACGGCATCGCGGGCTCCTCCATCAACTATGGATTTTCCAAGGCGCCGGAGATGGAGCTCCTGAAGGCCGCCAGCGCGGTGATAAAGCACGCTAAACTGACCGTCCTGCTGCTGCCGGGGATCGGGACCATTGAGGACCTGCAGGAGGCCCATGAGCACGGGGCGCAGGCGGTGCGTGTGGCGACCCACGTGACAGAGGCGGACATCGCCATTCAGCACATCCAGTACGCTAAGGGCGCCGGCATGATGGCCGTCGGCTTCCTGATGATGGTCCACATGGCCTCGCCGGAGAAGATCGTGGAGCAGGCCAAGATATTCGTGGATGCCGGGGCGGATTACATCAACCTGGCGGACTCGTCGGGGTATCTCACCCCTGATGGGGTGCGGGAGCGGGTCAGCGCCCTGAAAAATGCCATCAGTATCCCGGTGGGGTTCCACTCCCACAACAATCTGGGGCTTTCCATCGCCAACTCCCTTGCCGCTGTGGAGGAGGGGGCGGAGTACATCGACACCACCTGCCGCGGGCTTGGCGCTGGAGCGGGCAACACTCAGACGGAGGTGCTGTGCGCCGTGCTTCAGCGCCTGGGCTATGATACGGGCGTGGACCTCTATGGGATTCAGGATGTGGCGGAGGAGATCGTGGAACCTCTGATGCATCGGCCCCAGGTGATACGCACGGACTCCATGATGCTGGGCTACGCGGGCGTCTACTCCAGCTTCCTGCTTCACACCCGCCGGGCGGCGGAGCGTTTTGGCCTGAACCCGCGGGATATTCTGGTGGAGCTGGGACGGCGCCGGATGGTTGGCGGCCAGGAAGATATGATCGTGGATGTTGCCTACGCCATGAGTCAGGAAAAGTAAACCCCGGCTTTTGTGCTATGTAAAGGGAGGAGCGCGGCGCTCCTCCCTTATTTTTTGCGGGCGACGCGGACCTCCTGAAGGTAAGGAATGGGGTTCACGGCCTTGTTATTGACGCGCACCTCAAAGTGGACATGATCTGTGGTGGCCCGTCCCGTCCGCCCCACGTTGGCGATGACCTGCCCCTGACGGAGGTGCTGGCCCTTCTTGACGTTGACCTTTGAGCAGTGGGCGTAGAGCGTCTTGATGCCCTGACCGTGGTCGACGAGGACGAAGTTGCCGTATCCCCGGAAGCCGGGGGTGCTGTTTGTCCCCGTGGCGGCGACGACGCCATCCCGCGCGACGCGGATGGGCGTTCCTGGGGGCATGGGGATATCAACGCCGTCGTGCCGGCGCTTGCCTCGCGGCCCAAAGGGCGAGGAGATGACCCCATCCACCGGCCACATCATCTTGGAGCCCACGCGTTCCTGATTGGAGCTCACGCGCCCCTTACCTGTCTGAGGCTGGACGGGCGTCTGGGGGAGCAGCGAGGGGGGGAAGGGCGTGTTCAGGTCCGCAAGAGAGGGGGTTTTGGGGGTGGCGCGCGGAGGCAGGCGGACGATCGCCACGCTGTCCTTTGAGATGATGAGCCTCATGGGGCCCGACGCGGCGTCGCCCTCCGGGGAGAGGAGCAGGACAGGTTCGGTGGCCTTTGCCTTCGGGGCCGGGGCGGGCCTGGCCGGGACTTGAGGTGTTTGGGACGCCTTTCTCGCGGGGGCGGGAGTGGGAACAGGGGCCGGGGCGGGCCGCGTTATCTCCGGGGCGGAGGAAGCCGCCGGGGGCGCCGGAGGGGTGGCGGCGGGCGTTGAGGCGGCAAGGGGATAGCCTGAGGTTCCACGGGCCCTCTCAGCCAGGGCGGCGGACGTCGTCTTGACGAGCGCCTTGGGCTTCCAGGCGCCCTGCTTCTGCCAGATCGCCAGCATCTCGGCCTGCGACGTGGGGAGGTAGAGCGTCCTCCCCGCTGTGAGGTCCTGCGGAGCGCAGCCGTTGGCCCAAAGGACGTCCGCGGAGTCGATGTCATGGAGCAGGCAGAAGGTGGAGAGCGCCTCCATGTCCCTGCCGCGGTCCTCGGTGAGCGTCATGGACTGCCACTGCGCGGCATGGCCCGGAGGCGTCAGGATGAGCACGGCGGTCAGGATGAGGAACGGGAGGGCCTTCCATGCCGGCCGGCATTTGCAACGTCTGTAAATGGAACATCTCATTGGTGAACCGCTCCTTTTCTAAAACTCAACTCCTTAATTATTGCAGAAAAAGTCC
>JAFUYV010000031.1 GCA_017476945.1 Fretibacterium sp. | reverse complement strand
GAAACATTGTTTCACCTCCTTTCAGTCCTCCATTTTTACAAAACGTCCTCAATTCTCTCAAAAAAGCCCGAACTCCGCAAGCAATTCCTCTCGCCGGTCTTGACAAAGCCCGGTTTTTCTTATTTAATATTAAATGTTCAGATGTTGAACAACTTATTCGGTCGAACTTGACTTTTCGGATGGAGATGATGGTTGAGGATGGCAATTTACAAACGCCTGCGCCAGATGACGGACACGCTGCTGGACGGGCTGCTCATCGTTCTAATCAGCGTCGTTGCCCTGCTGGTCTTCATTCAGGTGCTGCTCCGCTATGTCTTTCACGCCCCTCTGATGGGCATCGAGGAGCTGCTGCTCTTCCCCACGACATGGCTCTTCATGCTGGGCGCTGTGCGCGCCTCGTCGGAGAAGACGCAGATCGTGGCCCGCGTCTTGGAGATATTCTCAAGCTCTCCCCGCTTCATCAGCGGCCTGCGCGCCATCGCCGCCATAGCCAGCACGGCGGTCCTGCTGTGGCTCTCCAAGTGGGGCTACGATTACCTGAAATACCTCCTGCGAATGCAGAAGGAGAGCCCAACGCTCTACATTCCCACAATTTGGTACGAGGCGATGGTCTTCGCAGCGTTGGTCCTGATGGTTGTCTACACGCTCATCGAACTCTGTGAACATGTCCGGCACTTTCTGGCGGGCACGGCTGAAGCGCTGAAACAGGAAGGGGATGAATAAAGATGATCAGCCTGACGGTTATCTCCCTAGGGATACTTGTTCTGTTGTTGACTTTTGGCGTTCCCCTCCCCTTCTGCTTTGGCGGGGCGCTGGCCTACATGACCATCGTCGGGGGCGTCTCCATGAAGGGGATGCTGATGTGGGGGCTTCAGCAGATCCTCAGCCCAACGCTGCTGTGCGTCCCTCTGTTCATCTTCGCCGGCAGCCTGATGGGCGTGAGCGGAATCGCGCGCTATCTGCTCGACTTTGTGGACAGCTTTGTCGGCCGGCGCAAGGGGGGCCTGGGCGTTGTGGCTGCCGTAACCTGCGCCATCATCGGCGCCATCTCCGGCAGCGGGTTCACCGGCGTGGCCGCGACCGGGCCGATCCTCATCCCGCGGATGGTGGAGCGGGGCTACCCCAAGGGCTACGCCACCGCGCTCATCACCGACTCCTCCATCCTCGGCCTGCTGATCCCGCCGAGCGTCATCATGATCGTGTTCGGCTGGGTGACGGAGACCTCCATCCTGGCCTGCTTCCTCTCGACGGTCATCCCCGGACTGCTGGTGACCCTGCTCTTCTCCGTCATCAACATCGTGTGGAGCCGGAAGTTCCCGCTGGTCCTGGAGCCGGAGATGAGCGGGGCGGAGCTTCGAAAGGAGCGCCTGCGCCGGGGCTGGAAGGCCCTGCCCGCCCTTATGATGCCCGTCATCATCCTTGGGGGCATCTACGGCGGCGTCATGACTCCCACGGAGGCCGCGGCGGCGGCCGTCGTCTACTCCATTCCGGTGGGAATTTTTGTCTACGGCGGCCTTAACCGCAAGAACTACTGCAAGGTGGCGAAGGAATCCGCCGTGTCCGTCGGGTCCATCATGCTGATGATCATGTGCAGCATGATGCTCAGCCAGACGTACCTGATGCTCCAGATCCCCCAGGCCATCGTGAAGACGGTCTTCGGTATCACGCAGGACAAGACCGTGCTGCTGATCCTGATCAACATCCTGCTTCTCTTCATCGGGATGATCGTGAACGACCTCACAGGGGTCATTCTGGTGGCCCCGCTCCTGCTGCCGCTGGTGAAAGCGATCGGCGTCAGCCCCATCCACTTCGCGGCCATCATGGGGGTCAACCTCGCCATCGGCGGCGTCACCCCTCCCTACGCCAGCATCCTGTACCTGGGCATGCGCGTGGGCGAGGTGGAGTTCACGGACATCCTTGGGCCGGCGAGGGTGTTTGTCGTGCTGGGCTACCTGCCCGTCATGCTCCTCACGACGTTCTGGCCGGCGCTCTCGCTCTGGCTGCCGGGGCTGCTGGGCTTCATGTGATGAGGGCAGAAGACAATTTCTTGCATCGGCGATAAGCACGTCATGGGGCGTGCTTGGGGTTAAAGGGGCGCGATTCGCGCAGGGCTGAAGCATCAGCCAAAATTTGGTAAGGAGGAAGAGGTTATGAGAAAAATTTTTGCGCTGGCTATGGTCTTAGCGGTCTCCCTGTGCTGCGCGGCGGGCGCGGCAGAGCAGACCTACACGTGGAAGATCTCCACGATCCGGCCGACGGGAACGGCCATCGACAACGACGTGAGGGCCTTCATTGAGGAGATCCGCACCAAGTCAAACGGCCGCATCAACATCGAGATTTACCCCAACGCGCAGCTTGGAGACTACGTCGTCGTGCAGGAGCGCGTCAGCGTGGGCTCCGTGGAGATGGCCGTGCAGTCCATCAGCACCTCGGTGGACCGTCAGCTTCAGCTCTGGAACCTGCCGTATCTGGTGAAGGACTGGGACGGCATCCGCAAAAACTACCGCATGGGGACACCCTTCGCGGACTGGGTTGCCAGTCGCATGGAGAGGCAGGGCATCAAGCTCCTCGCCGTGTGGCCGTCCTACTTCGGCGGCGTGGCCCTGGCGAAGGAACCGCCCAGCCCCGGCGACCCCTCCGTCCCCAAGAACCTCAAGTGCCGTGTGATGCCTCAGAAGTCCTACGAGCTCCTCGGCGAGTCCCAGGGATATCTGGCGACGCCGCTTCCCCTGGCGGAGACCTTCACGGCGCTTCAGACGGGCATCGTGGACGGCATCTTCGGCGCGGGGGCCGAGGGGTACTACGCCAACTTCCGCGACGTGATTAAGTACTACATCCCGTCCAACACCCATGTCGAGGCGTGGCCCATGATCATGAACCTTGAACTGTGGGAGTCCCTGTCCCCGGAGGACCAGAAGATCATCTCCGACGCGGCGGCCGCCTTCGAGGAGCATCGCTTCGCCGTGGGCGAGGATGACACGGCCGTCAACGAGAAGCGCCTTGAGGACTACGGCATCAAGGTCCTCCGCCTGACGCCGGAGGAGCTGACCCAGTGCGCCGAGGCCGCGAGAAAGGCCATCTTCCCCGCCATCCGCGAGGCCATCGGCGCCAGCAACTTTGACGCGGCGGTCGGGCTCCTTCAGGACTAACGCCCGCCCCCCGACAGACGCCTCTCAGGTCTCCTGACTCCTGAAGGTCGGGGGACCTTTTTCCAGGCACTTAGAGAACGAGAAAGGACTGATACTCTGTGGACAGCTACCGCATGAGGCGGGTTAAAATTGATAAAATCGTCCTGTCCGACAGGAACGCCATTGAGGGCTCCACGTTAAGCGTCAATGAGAAGGAGCTGTGCGCCCACTTGCTGGAGGACCGCCACCTGAAGAGCGTCTCCCTTGAGGTGGCCCATCCCGGCGAGAGCGTGCGCATCATCCCCATCAAGGATATCCTTGAACCCCGCGCCCGCCTGGACGAAAAACAGGACTCCTTCATCGGCGTGATCTCCGACGCAAACTATCAGGCGGGGGTAGGCACGTCCGTGGCCCTGGACGGGGTCTGCGTGATCACCTCCGGGAGCATGGTGAACTTCCAGGAGGGCCTTGTGGACATGAGCGGCCCCGGGGCCGAGTTCTGCCTCTTCTCAAAGAAGGCCAACCTGGTCCTGGTGATGGAGCCGGCGGAGGGGATCACCAAGCCGGAGCACGAGCGCGCGGTCCGCTACGCGGGGATCAAGGCGGCTCGCTACCTGGGCGCAATCGGACGGAACGCCTCCAACTATACGGAGAGGGTCTACCCCGTCTACACCACGGAGGAGCGGCTGGAGAAATTCCCCAAGCTCCCAAAGGTCGTCTACGTCTGCCAGGCCATCGCCGAAGGACTGCTCCACGATAACTACATCTACGGCGTGAACGCCCAGGGCTGCCTGCCCCTGCTGTGCGGTCCCACGGAGCTGATGGACGGCGCCGTGGTGAGCGGCAACTGCGCCGCCCCCTGCCACAAGCACACCACCTACCACCATCAGAACAACCCCATCATTGAGGACCTGCTGGACGAGGACGGCAGGACGCTGAACCTGATGGGCGTCATCGTCGCCCCGGTCAAGACGGCGTTCGCGGAGAAGGAGCGCATCGGCCGCCAGGTGTTCAAGATCACTCAAATGCTTGGGGCGGAGGGGGCCATCATCTCGGAGGACGGAGGCGGCAACCCGGAGGCAGACCTGATGTTCGTGGACCGCCTCTTCGAGAAGGCGGGCATTAAAACCGTGCTCATTACTGATGAATACGCCGGGTCGGACGGGGCCTCCCCCGGCCTCGCTGACGTGACACCGGAGGCGGACGCCGTCGTCACCAACGGCAACGGCAACCAGCGCGTCACGCTGCCCCCGATGCAGAAGGTGATCGGCGTGCTGGACAGCGTTGAGCGGATCACCGGCGGCCATGCCGGGGGGCTGCACGAGGACGGCTCCGTCGATATGGAGATTGCCGGGATCATGGGCTCCACCAATGAGCTTGGCATCGAGAACCTCAGGACCATTGCCATCTAGCGGGGTGAGTTGACGATGAACGCGATAAGGACCATTCACTATATCAACCAGTTTTACGGTCAGATTGGCGGTGAGGAGAAGGCGGGGATCCCCCCCTCCCTCTCAGACGGCCCCAACAACCTGGGAGCTCAGCTGGAAAAGGCCTTTGGAGGCGCCATCTCCATCGTGAAGACGGTGATCTGCGGGGACAACTACGCCGCCGAACATGGGGATGAGGTCAAGGATTTCGTCTTCAAGGCCATCAGGGATGCGGGAGCGGAGTTTTTCATCGCGGGGCCCTCGTTCGCGGCCGGCCGTTATGGGATCGCCTGCGGCTCCCTGTGCCAGGCGGTGGCAAAGGAGCTGAAACTGCCGGTGATGGCCGCGATGAACCCGCTGAGCCCCGGCGTGGACATCGCCAAGCGCGACATGTATATCTGTCAGGCAGGCGACTCAGCCCGGGATATGAGAAACGCGATCGCCGGGATGGCCCGCCTTGGAGGAAAGCTGCTGCGTGGCGAGAAGATCGGCACCCCGGAGGAGGAAGGCTACATCCCGCGGGGTGTGCGCGTCAACGTGCGGGAGGCAAAGCGGGGTTCCCGCCGCGCGGTCGATATGCTGATCGCCAAGGTGACAGGGCAGCCCTTTGTCACCGAGCTCCCCATGCCCACCTTTGACCGGGTGCCGCCCGCGCCCGCCGTCGCCGACATTGAACACGCTCTGCTCGCCATTGGGACGGAGGGCGGCATCGTCCCGCGGGGCAACCCGGATCGTATCGAGGCCCACAATGCCTCCAAGTGGAAGAGCTATCCCCTGACCGGGATCATGACCCTGCGGAAGGGGGACTACGAGGTGGCGCACGGAGGCTACGACCCCGTCCCCGGCAACGAGAACCCCAACCGCGTCCTTCCGTTGGACGTGGCCCGCGCGTGCCAGAAGGAAAACCGCTTCGGCAGCCTTCTCGAGGAGTACCCCGTGACGGTGGGGAACGTCACCGCCGTCAGGTCCGCGGAACGCTACGGCCATGAGATGGGCCTCATGCTCAAGGAGAAGGGGGTGTTGGGGATCATCCTGACCTCGACCTGAGGCACGGGTACGCGTTGCGGTGCAACGCTTGCTCGCGAGATTGAGAGGGCTGGAGTCCCCGCCGCGCTGATCACCGCGGTCCCGCCCATCGCCCTGACCGTCGGGGCCAACCGGGTCGTCCGCGGAGTGGCCATTCCCACCCCCATTGGAAAGCCGGACGAGGAGCCCGCGGACGAGTACGCGATCCGCATGAAGATCTTTCAGGTCGCCCTGAAGGCGCTTGAGACGCCCATCACCGAACAGACGGTCTTTGAGGTGCAGTGATGCTTGCCGTCTCCAATAACCCCCTGGTTTTGGAGCACGCAAAAGAGACGGGACATCCAGTCGAGGGAACTCCTCTGGATGTCCTCTATAAGGTTCTTGAGCTGCTTGCGACAGGTGAGTACAAACTTCTGGCCCATCCCATCGCCGGCAACGAGCGCCTGCTCAGGAACCCCTTCCGGACAGTCCTGCTCGATTTTTCCGGGCCGCCCGGCGAGCAGCCATTATCCCAGCAGCTCGCCTACGTGAACCGCGCGCTCTACAAGATGGAGCAAATCGACTATTCCTCAACTCCGCCCAACACCTTGGAGGATTACAGGGCCGTGGACTATCAGCTCTACCTTGGAGCCCTTCCTCCCCTGGCGGGCTGATTTAAGGTCAGGCCTCCCTCGCCGGAGGCCTCGTCTTTTCACCGTAGGGTGAGCCGTGTGCCGGCCACCAGCCCCGCGTCGTGAGCGGTTAAATCAGGGCGCCCAATCGCGGCGCGAACGATGTTCAGATCCTGCCAGCCGGTGATGGTCCCGTCCGCGCTCATCCGTTTGACCCAGCCGCCCACGCCGTTCTGCGCCGGGGCCGCCAGCGTGAGCGAAAGCCAGTCTCCCCGCCCCTCCGCAGCCAAGACGGACGGGCCGTAAAACGCCCGCGCCGCAGCCAGAAGCGCGTCCAGCCCCCCCGCGCCGCGCACCCAGTACAGCGCCGCCTGGCAGAGCTTTCCCAGCGACGGCAGCCCCCCTCCGGGGGCCTCGTCCTCCTCCACCAGCCAGGCATCCCGCAGGCGGAAGCCATCGGGCAGGGCAGCGTTCCAACGCTCCAGCAGGCCGTCCGGCACGCCCTCCAGCCACACGTCCACCGGCTCCGCCAGGGCCACTACCCCGGCGGGCAGCTCCGGGCCGAAGCTCATCCTGGGATGAGGAGAGAAGCCCTGGGTCCGGGCCAGGCGCAGCCCTGCGCGCAGCGCCGCGCGTGTGAAGAGCGACGCCAGCGACACGTGGGGCACGAAGCACGCCCCCCCGCGCTTCTCGTAGATCAGGCGCACCCGGCTCATGACGCGGCCTCCGGCCGGCTCCGGGCGTCCCGGCGGCACCCCAGGCCGCAGGCGGCGCAGTCCCCCCAGCGGCAGTCCGGCGTCAGCTCCCCCGTGTAGGCCCTGTGCCGCTCCCGCAGGAGGAACGCCTTTGACACCCCCGCGCTGATGTGGTCCCAGGGCAGGGGCTCCGCCTCATCCCGCTCCCGCGTGAAGCTCAGGGGGTCCAGGCCGCAGCGCTCAAAGGCGTCCAGCCAGTTCTGCAGGTTGAAGGTCTCGGTCCAACTGTCGAAGCGCGCCCCCCGCTGCCAGGCCCGCTCGATGACGTCCGCCGTGCGCCGGTCCCCGCGGGACAACACGCCCTCCAGGAAGGTCTGCTCGGGCCCGTGATAGCTGAGGGCGATGGCGCGCTCGTGAATTTGAGATTTGAGGTAGCGCCCCTTCTCCCGCAGCTCCTCAATGGAGTCCTGCCGCTCCCACTGGAACGGCGTGTGGGCCTTGGGCACAAAGCCCGCGACGGAGACGCTGACCTCCGTGCGCCGCCGACCAAGGGAACGCCCAAGTTTCAGCGTCCGCCGCGCCAGCTCCACGATCCCGTTCAGGTCCTCCTCCGTCTCCGTGGGCAGCCCCATCATGAAGTAGAGTTTCACCCGGTCCCAGCCCAGGGAGAAGGCCCCGGTCAGGCAGGTGTCGATGGCCGCCTCGTCCACGCCCTTGTTGATGACGTCGCGGAGCCTCTGCGTCCCCGCCTCCGGGGCAAAGGTCAGCCCGCCCCGCCGCAGCTTTTGCAGCCGCCCCGCCAGCCCCACGGAGAACCCGTCCATCCTCAGGCTGGGCAGGCTCAGGCGAGCCCCGCGCCCCCTCAGCGTCCCCTCCAGGCCGTCGATCAGGCGCTCGATGCCGGAGTAGTCGCAGGACGCCAGCGAGAGCAGCCCCAGCTCGTCGTAGCCGCTCCGCTCCAAAAGCCGCGGCACGGCCTCCAGCACGGGCTCCACGCTCCGCTCCCGCACGGGGCGGCACACCATCCCCGCCTGGCAGAAGCGGCAGCCCCGCGTGCAGCCCCGGAAGAGCTCCAGGGCCGCCCGGTCGTGCACCACGCCCACGGAGGGGACGGCCAGCTCCTCCGGGATGGGCGCGGCGTCGAGCTCTTCCTGGATTTGGCGCTCGACGGGCAGGGGGGGCAGCGAGGGACCCGGCAGGGGGCGCCCGGCGCCGTCCGCCTCGTAAAGCGAGGGGACGTAGACACCCTTGAGCTTCGCGCAGGCGGCGAGGCGCTCCGAACGACGCTCTCCCCTCGTCCCAGCCAGGAGCTCCAGCAGCGGGGGCAGCAGCACCTCCGCCTCCCCGACGCAGAAGAGGTCGATGAAGGGCGACAGCGGCTCCGGGACGAACGCCCCATGTCCTCCCGCGATGACGAGCGGGGCGTCCTCCCCTCGGTCCCGCGAGCGCAGGGGCAGCCCGGCGAGGTCCAGCATCGTCAGGACGTTCGTGTAGCCCGTCTCGTGCTGAAGGGTGAAGGCCACGGCGTCGAACTCCCGCAGGGGGCGGCGCTGCTCCACGGAGGCCAGGGGCAGGCCGCGGGCGCGCATCAGCCTCTCCATATCCACCCAGGGGCAGTAGGCCCGGTCGGCCAGGCAGCCCTGGGCCCGGATGAGCGCGGCCAGGAGCTGGAAGCCATAATAGCTCATCCCGATCTCGTACACGTCGGGGAAGGCAAGACACACCCTCACGGGCGCGGGCCCCTCCCACGGGGGCACGGGATACCCCCGCCACTCGCTGCCGCTGTAGCGCGACGGGCGCGCCACCTGGGACAACAGCGCCCACTCCGGCCGGCCGAATTCGGAAAAAGCCTCAGGAAAAGCCTCAGAGAAGGACATGCACCACACTCCTGTACTTCGCGTTCTCGGCATAGATGCCCTGGACAAGCCCAAGGGCGATGAAGAGGGAGAGGAGCGCGCTGCCGCCGTAGCTGAGGAAGGGCAGGGGCAGGCCCGTCACGGGCATCAGGCCGATGCTCATCCCGATGCTCTCGAACATCTGGACCCATATCCACACCGCCACCCCGGCCACAAGGACCTTGCAGCGCCGCTCCCGGCTCCGGGCCCCCGCCCCGATGACGCGGCAGAACAGGACGGCGAACAGGGCGAGGAGCACCCCCGCGCCGAGGAAGCCGAACTCCTCGGCGCACACGCTGAAAATGAAGTCCGTGTGAGGCTCCGGCAGGAAGCGGAGCTTGCTCTGCATCCCCATCATGAAGCCCTTGCCCCAAAAGCCGCCGGACCCCACCGCGATGCGCGACTGGATGACGTTATAGCCCGCGCCCAGGGGGTCCCGCATCGGGTCGATGAAGACCAGCAGGCGCATCCGCTGGTACTCCTTGAGGGCAAACGTCACGACGAAGGGCAGCACCGCCGCCCCCGCCCCGATGAGCCCGCCGAGGTAGCGCAACGGCGCCCCCGCGGCCAGCAGCATCCCCAGGGCGATGACGAGGTACACCAGCGCGCTCCCCGCATCCGGCTGAAGCAGCACGAGGAGCACCGGCAGCACCGCCACGCCCAGCCCCGCCAGGAACGCCCTGAAGGTCAGGGGAGGGTTGCGGCTCAGGAACTTGGACATCATCAGGATGAGGGAGATCTTGGCGAACTCCGACGGCTGGAAGCGAAACCCAAAGATAGGAATCCAGCTCTGAGCCCCCTTGACCCTCGGCGCAAGGAGCGGGGTCAGCAGCAGGAGCACCAGCGTCAGGCCATAGAACACATAGGCGGCGTCCAGCAGGCCATTGTGCCCCACCGCCGCCACCAGGAACAGCGCGGCACAGCTCAGGGCCAGCCACAGCGCCTGCCTCAGCGCCAGATCCGCCCCCTGCCCCTGGGCCCCGGCCCCCGCGCTGTAGACGCAGAGGACGCCCCACAGCACCAGAGCCAGCACACACCCCAGCATCACCCGGTCCAGGGAGGCGACGATCTCCTTAAGGGGCGAGGGGCGGGGGGCCTCCATCCGGGACCTCCATGTGAACCCGTCAGTCGTCCTCGACCCAAACACCGCCACCGCGCTTGATGCGCAGCACGGGGACGTTGGCCACCAGGGCCACGGCCTGCTCGTCGCGGTCCAGGTCCAGCTCGATCTTGCTCGTGTCGATGTCCATGTATTTCGTCAGGACCTCGATCATCTCCCGGCGGAGGTCCTCAAGGAGCTGCGGCGAGATGTCCGTCCTGTCGTGTACCAGGACGATGCGCAGCCGGTTCTTGGCCGTCTGGCTGGAGCCGTTGGGGGCGCCGCCAAAAAAACTTTTCAGGAAACCCATGCTATCCCTCCTGCCCTAGCGCCGCTTGAAGAACTTCTTGAGGCGGCGGAGGAAGCCGTGGGAGGCGTAGGCCTGGAGGTCCATCAGGGGGACGTCGTGGCCCATGATGCGCTCGGCGATGTTGAGATAGGCCTGGGCCGCGGGCGAGTCCAGCGACATGGTCATGGGCTCACCGTTGTTGGCGGACTTGATGACGCTCTCGTCCTCCGGCACGATGCCGATCAGGGGGATGGAGAGGACGTCCAGGATGTCCTCCTGGGCCAGCATGTCGCCGTCCTGAACCATGTTGGGGCGAAGGCGGTTGATGATGAGGCGTATCGGAGACTTGCCCATGGACTCCAGCATCCCGATGATGCGGTCCGCATCCCTCACGGCGGGGATCTCCGGCGTGGTGACGACCAGGGCCTCGTCCGCCCCGGCCGCGGCGTTCCTGAAGCCGCCCTCGATGCCGGCGGGGCAGTCCAGGAAGATGAAGTCGAAATCCGGCTTGAGCTGCTCGCAGAGCGCCACCATCTGCTCCGGGTTGACGGCGTCCTTCGTGCGCGTCTGCGCGGCGGGCAGCAGGTAAAGGTTCGGCACCCGCTTGTCCTTCACCAGGGCCTGGTTCAGGCGGCAGTTCCCCTCGATGACGTCGATGAAGTTGAACACCACCCGGTTCTCAAGGCCCATGATCACATCCAGGTTGCGCAGCCCCACATCCGCGTCGATGGCGACGACCTTCTGCCCGAATTTCGCCAGCGCCGCGACGATGTTGGCCGTCGAGGTAGTCTTTCCGACCCCACCCTTGCCGGAGGTCGTAACAATAACCCTCGCTCCCAATCGAAACCCTCCATTTCATCATGTCG
>JAFUYV010000253.1 GCA_017476945.1 Fretibacterium sp. | reverse complement strand
GGGCGGAATCCCTCAGGCGGCCGGGCGGCGTCCAGGGCTCCGGGTTCCGCACCAGGACGAGGGAGAGCGGGTCGTAGTCCCGTCCCGGCAGCTTCGCCGGGGCCCCACGCGACACCCGCTGGCCGGGATAACTCAGCCGCTCGCCCACCACGGCCTCGACGCGCTGCCCCAGTCCACCGGCGGCCTCCACCAGCCTTTCACACGCCCAGCGGGGCGAACGGTCCTCCCCGCAGAAAAGGACGGTCAGGCGGCTGCGCTCCACCGTGTTCAGGAATTTCGCGGCGGAGAGGGGCCTCCCGTGCCCCGACAGGACGGCGGCGTCCTGCCACGTCTCCCCCACGGCCGCGCAGAGGCATTGAAGCGCGCTGAGCCCCGGAAGGACGCGGAGCGGCACGTTTGGAAAACGGCGTTTGAGCAGGGGAAGCAGGCTGTAAAGGCCGGGGTCCCCCGACACCAGCACGAGGACCTGCCCCTCCTCGGCCTCCATCTGGTCGAGCGCCATTTTGAAATCGCCCAGCGTGATCACATGGGAACAGCCCTCCGTGAGGGGCAGATGCCGGGGCGCCGCGACGATGCAGTCCGCCGCCAGGATGGCCCGCCGAACCGTTGGCGTTACCAGATCCGCTGCACCGGGCCCCACTCCAGCGACGGCCAGCTCACGCAAAATCCTGCGCGCCTCCTCTGAGAACAGGGTCCCCGCGGCGCAGGGCTTCGGCTGCCCTGTCTCGGTAGGCGGCAGCGCGCTGGCGCTTGTCCCTGATGCGCCGCTCAAGCGGGGGGAAGATGCCTAAGTTCACGTTCATCGGCTGGAAGTGCGCGGGATCAGCCGTGCGGAGGTAGCGCAGCAGAGAGCCAATGGCCGTCTCATCCGGCCAGGTGGGCAGGGGCTGACCCTGAAGCAGGCACGCGGCGTTGAGCCCGGCCACAAGGCCCATCGCCGTGCTCTCCATATAGCCCTCCACACCCGTGAGCTGCCCCGCGATGAAGAGGTCCTCGCGCTCGAGGGGCCTGAGCCTCAGCCAGGGGTCCAGCACGGCGGGGGCGTTGACGGATGTGTTGCGGTGCATCACCCCGAAGCGCACGATCTCCGCGCGCTCCAGGCCGGGGATCATGGCGAACACGCGCTTCTGCTCCCCCCACTTGAGCCCCGTCTGGAAGCCCACAAGGTTGTAGAGCGTTCCCTCCGCGTTGTCCTGACGAAGCTGGACCACCGCCCAGCTCTCGCGGCCCGTGCGCGGGTCCGGAAGGCCGACGGGCCTCATGGGGCCGAAGCGCATCGTGTCCTGCCCCCGGTCCGCCAGCGCCTCGATGGGCATACAGCCCTCGAAGTACATTCCCCGTTCGAAGTCGTGCGGCAGGGCACGCTCCGCGTGGATGAGGGCGTCGTAGAAGGCCAGGTACTCCTCCTTCGTCATTGGGCAGTTGATATAGTCGCCGCCCCGGCCGTAACGCCCCGCCACGAAGGCCCGATCCATGTTGATGGACTCGCGCGTCACAATGGGGGCCACAGCATCGAAGAAGGCGATGGAGGCCTGGCCCAGGGCCGTCCTCAGCGCCTCCGCCAGGGACGGCGCGGTCAGGGGGCCGGTGGCGAGGATCGCCGGGCCGTCCGGAGGGGAGGTCATCTCCTCGTGGACGAGCTCGATGTTGGGGTGGGCCGTGATGCGCTCCGTCACGAGCGCGGAGAAGCGCTCCCGGTCCACGGCCAGCGCCCCGCCCGCCGGAACCCGCGTTGTCCGCGCGCAGGCGAGGATGAGCGAGCGCCCCGCCTCCAGCTCCTCCTTGAGGATGCCCGCGGCGGTGATGTGTCCCTCCGCTTCCGGGCCGATCACCCCGCCGAAGGAGTTGCTGCACACCACCTCCGCCAGTTGCCCGGTCTTGTGCGCGGGCGTCATGACGGAGGGGCGCATCTCCACAAGACGAACCGGGATGTCCCGCTCCGCGAGCTGCCACGCGGCCTCACAGCCGGCCAGCCCGCCCCCGATGACGCTTATCCTTGCGTTCATTCCCTTAACCCCTCCTGGTGATTGGAAGCCTCGGCCCTGGAGCAGCCCGTCCCCAAGCTGCGGTACGGGCAGTCCTCCCGGCCCGCGCAGAAGGCGCAGCCGCGTTCCCGGCTCTCCTCCCGGTCCACAACGCCGAGCAGGGCGGTGACGGACTTGACCGGGGTCATCATGAGCGAGCGCGTCATGGACAGCCCGATACGCCGCGTCGCGTCCAGGAGGGCGATGATGTCCTCCGAGGCGCTCAGAGGCGCGTCTCCATAGCCGGGGCTGAAGCGCGCCGTCAGATGTTCGCCGGCCTTTAAGTCCGCGGCTATCTCCTCCTCCGCCTGGTCACAGAGTGCGTCGGCGCGGACGGAGGCGCAGGCGTCCAGCGCAAGGCCCTCCATCATGCTGTGTCTCTGGGCCAGGAGTATCCTGCGGTCTACCTCAGGCCCCAGCGTCACGGCCATGAGGTAACATTCCCGCGAGCGGGCCATGAGCCGTAACAGGTCCGCGCTCCTGAACTCCGCCCCCGCGACGCTGATGCCCTCATCAAGGACGGAGACAGAAAAACGGCCCCACACCCACCGAGGGCGGAGGGCCGTCTCAAGCTCCTCAAAGGCAACCTGGACGACGGCGGCCAGCTCCGACGTGCGCCCCTCGGGGGGGACACGCATGAAGCGCAGCGCGTCATCCACCATCCGCGGGCCCGGCAGGGAGCCCCCTGTTGGGACGGAGCCCATCTCAGGCCTTTTTGACCCTCATGGCGTAGAGGATGGAACGGATGCCCTCGTCGATGCGGTGAACGACGTCCGCCTGGTTCATGGTGTAGAGGTGGATGCCGTCCACGCCCCGGGCGAGGAGGTCGATGATCTGCTCTGTGGCGTAGGCGATGCCGGCCTCCCGGACGGCCCCGGAGTTGTGCCGGTAAGCGTCGATGAAGCGCTGGACCCGCGCTGGTGCCGAGGCCCCGCAGAGCGTGACGATCTTGTCGATCTGGTTGGCGGACGTGATGGGCATAACGCCGGCGATGATGGGCTGTCGGATGCCCGCGGCGCGCGCCTGGTCCCTCCAGCGGCAGAAGATGTCGTTGTCATAGAAGAGCTGGGAGATGAGCCCCTTCACCCCCAGGTCGCACTTCTCTTTCAGCCGGCGCAGGTCCTCCTCAAGGCTGGGCGCCTCCAGGTGCTTCTCCGGATAGCACGCGGCGAAGAGGTCAAAGGCGTCCCCCTCCTCCTGCCGGATGAAGGAGATCAGCTCCGAGGCGTGGCGGAAGTCGCCCAGGCTGGACTCCCCCTCCGGCAGGTCGCCGCGCAGGGCCAGGATGTTGCGGACGCCGTTGGCCTTGAGCTCCCTGAGGATGGCCCGGATGTTCTCACGCGTGCTGCCCACGCAGGTCAGATGGGCAACGCCGCAGATGCCGTACTTGTTTTGAATGCCCGAGGCAATCTGGACGGTGTTGTCGCGGCTGCTGCCCCCCGCGCCGTAGGTGACGCTGATGAGGTCAGGGTTGAGGCTGGCCAGGCTGTCGATGGTGGCGTAGGTCCCGTCCAGGCTCTTCGCCCCCTTGGGGGGAAATATTTCAAAGGTATAGCTTGGCGTGGGGAGCTCAAAAAAATCCTTCACAGTGATAAAACCCCTTTCAGACGTTCAGGGCTATGCCGCCAGCGCCCTGGTCTTTGCCTGGCGCTCCAAAGCCTCAGCCTCAAGGAGCTTGGAACGGTTTGCGTTCTCAAGGGCGACGCGGGCCATGAGCTCCGTCTGCTCGTCCCGGCGCTCCTCGTTCTGGCGCTCGATGGCCTCCTTGCGGTCACGGATCTGTCGGAGCTGCTGGGACTTCTCCACCATGTCGGTGTGCTTGTCCCATGTGCGCATGGTCGTGTTGTGGGCGCTCTCCTTCGCGGCCTCCACCAGTTCAAGGCCCTCCTCGGCTGTCGTTGGAACCTTGGCCTGTGTCCGGGCAGTGCCGCCGCCCGTCCGCGACCCCACAAGATCAAAGAGCGAACTCGTGCTGTCGCCGATCTTCATTATCCCTCACCTCCTGCGCGCTTGACGCCTCAGTTTCATTTCATTATAGCACTCCGTGACGCCCGCGCGGACAGGCAGGGTAGGGTACTGTATAATTTAACCATCAAGGGCTGTGCCGCCCTCCGGGGTAGGAGCGCAGCCTGGTAGAAGGGGCTATGCCCCGTGGAGGGTGATATTTATGAGAGGGTGGTTCGGAAGGGGGGCAGCCCTGGCCTGCCTGTTCCTTGCCGGGGGGCTGATAGGGGCGCTGCCTCTTTGCCAGCGTGCCGGGGCGGCAGCATACCCCTCGTATCCCGCGGGAGGCCCGTTGGAGGTCATGCGGAGGCCGGAGGGGTATCGCCTCATGCCCGGCATGGCTGTCCTGGCGGCCTACCAGAGGCCCTATGCCATGAACTTTGAGGTATGGAAGCCGGAGGGCCTTCCCGCCGGATGGTACGCCACCTTTGACGGTTTCCCCGTGGCACAGGTGGCGGAGAACCGCTGGGTGTATGGTCAGATGGGGATGGACGGAGCGCTCGTCCCGACGGATGTCCTCGTGGGGTCCGTGGTCCCGTCGGAGGTGCCGGGGCTTGTCCGCGTCGCCGCCACGTGGGGGGCGAGGAAGTATTTTGACAGCCCGGCGTTTCGAAAGGTGTTGGACCATCACTGCGACCGCATGGCCTTCCTGCGCGAGCCCTTCGTCAGCACGGCCATCGCCTGGAGCACGAGGGAGCCCGGCGTGTGGGTGTGGTTGGGAAGCCGTTGGAAGAGGATTGTCCCTGAACCCGGGGAGTACACCTGGCAGGCGCTGAAGCGCCAGCGCACGTGGATCATCGAGGAACTTCGCAGGAACAACGTCTGGTGGTTTGGGGGAGAGGCGGACGACCTGGCGGACCTCGCGCGCCAGTGGGGCCTGCTGTGGGGCGGTTCCCTGGCCCTGGACAGCCTGAACGCCTACCGCGCGGACACCGGGGGGAATGACGCCAGCTCGGAAGGCGGTTCTGTCAGCCACACCTCAACGCCTGGCTCGCCCTCAGATGACAACAACTCCCGCGGCGATTGGGATGTCGGGGACGACTAAGGGGCGCATGATGAAGAAAAACGGAAAAATTGACAGGGCGTTTAACCTTGAGGGAGACGCGGAGGCGCTCCTGGACCGGGCCTATGAGTCCGAGGACGAGGCGGAGGTGGAGGCGCTGGTGGAGAGGGCCCTGGAGCTGGAGCCCGACAACCCGGAGGCTCTCCTGCTCCGCGCCGACCTGACGGATGACGACGAGGAACGCTTGTCGATCCTCGTCGGGGCTATCGACGCCGTGAGGGCGGTCCTGAAGGCTATGGGGGTCCGGGCGGAGGACTTCGGCGAGGATGAACTGGGGCTCGTCTACCTGGCGCTGCTCCAGCGGGCAGCCTTCACCTTCTTCTCCGTCGGGGAGGACGATGAGGCGCTCCACGCTGTGGAGGAGCTGCTGAGCTACGACCTTGACGACAACGGGGCGTCGAGGAATCTCTACTACCGTATCCTGGTGGAGAGGGAGGAGTGGCGGCGCATCCTCAGCGAGACGGAGCAGGACGGCGATCATCAGCTCGGCTGGGCCTACGCCCGGCTTGCCGCGGCCTTCATGTCGGCCCATGGCGGGGAGGGGAGAGCCGCGGCGGCGGGGATGTTCTGGAACGCTCTGATCATGTCCCCCAACGTCCCCTTCTATATGCTGGGCTACTTCCCGGAGCCGGAGGGGGAGTCCGAGGAAGAGGAGGAGGACTTCAACTTCGCGAGCCTCTACGCGGACGTCTGGCCTGCCCATCGTGAGCTGCTCAACTGGTTCTCGCGCGGGGTCATCCTTTTTGGCCTGCTCTCTGGCCGCTTCGGGGAGGAGGGCGACGACATGCTGGAGATTCTGGGCTCCCTCGGGGGCCGGGCAGAGTATGACGCGATGAGCGCGCTGATAAAGGACAGCGACGACGTGACGATTATCGAGACACTGGCAGCGCGCCACTGCCTGGCGGAATAACGACGGCTTTAAGGAGGGAAATTGGATGGCGGAAAAGATGAACATACCGAACGGACAGCACGGCCGCTTCCCAAGCGACATCGAAATAGCGCAGGCGGCGAAGCCGAAGCCCATCATTGAGGTGGCGGCGAAGCTGGGGATCGCGGAGGACGACCTGGAGTGTTACGGCAAATACAAGGCCAAGGTCGCGCCCGGCCTCATGAAGAAGCTGCGGGACAGGCCGGACGGCAAGCTCATCCTCGTGACGGCCATCACGCCGACGCCGGCGGGGGAGGGCAAAACCACCACCAGCGTTGGCCTTGCCGACGGGCTGAACCGGACCGGCAGGAGGGCGTGTGTTGCCCTTCGGGAGCCCTCCCTGGGGCCCAGCTTCGGCATCAAGGGCGGGGCGGCGGGCGGCGGCTATGCTCAGGTCATCCCAATGGAGGATATCAACCTGCATTTCACGGGCGACCTCCACGCCATCACCACGGCCCATAATCTCTGTGCCGCGATGCTGGACAACCACCTCCAGCAGGGCAACGAGCTGAACATCGACCCGCGCCGCGTGGTCTTCCGCCGCGTGATGGACCTGAACGAGCGCGCCCTTCGCAGCGTCATCATTGGCCTGGGCGGGCGCCTGAACGGTGTGCCGCGCGAGAGCGGCTTTGATATCACCGTGGCCTCGGAGGTTATGGCGATCCTCTGCCTCGCGGCGGACCTGATGGACTTGAAGGCCCGCCTCTCCCGGATGGTGCTGGCCTACACCTATGACGGCAAGCCCGTCACCGTGGCGGACATCGGCGCGGCCGGAGCCATGACCGCGCTCCTCAAGGACGCCATCAAGCCCAACCTTGTGCAGACCCTGGAGGGCACCCCGGCCTTCATCCACGGCGGGCCCTTCGCCAACATCGCGCACGGGTGCAACAGCGTCCAGGCGACGCGCCTTGGCCTCAAGACGGCGGACTACCTTGTGACGGAGGCAGGGTTCGGCGCGGACCTGGGAGCGGAGAAATTTTTGGACATCAAGTGCCGAATGGCGGGGTTAGTCCCTTCCGCAGTCGTGGTGGTGGCGACGGTCCGTGCGCTGAAGATGCACGGCGGCCTCGCGAAGTCCGATCTGGGGCGCGAGGATCTGAAGGCCCTGGCCGCGGGCATCCCGAACCTCCAGAAGCATATTGAGAACATCCAGAAGTACGGCCTGCCCGTGGTGGTGGCCATCAACCGCTTCCCGCTGGACACGGAGGCGGAGCTGGCCCTCGTTGAGGAGAAATGCCGGGAGTTGGGCGCGTCCTTCGCGTTGTCCGAGGTGTGGGCAAAGGGTGGCGAGGGCGGCATGGCCCTGGCGGAGAAGGTCGTCGAGGCGTGCGGGCGCCCGTCCAATTTCAAGTTCATCTACGGTGCGGAGATGGGCCCGAAGGAGAAGATGAACGCCATCGCGCGGGAGATCTACGGCGCGGATGGGGTGGACTTCACCGCCCAGGCGGAAAAGGACTTGGAGCTTGTCCACGCGCTGGGCATGGACAGCCTGCTGGTCTGCATGGCCAAGACGCAGTACTCCCTCTCGGACGACGCGGCGAAGCCGGGGCGTCCCTCAGGGTTTCGCATCACGGTGCGTGAGGTGCGGATCTCCGCCGGGGCAGGGTTCCTCGTGGCGGTGACGGGCGCCATCATGACGATGCCCGGCCTGCCCAAAAAGCCCGCGGCTCTCTCCATCGACGTGGACGAGAACGGCAGGATATCCGGGCTGTTTTGAGGCGGCGGGGAGACTGAAATTAACGCGGGGGCCTTGCTGCCTCCGCGTTGTGTTCCTTTGCGCGGGCGCTCACGCCACGGGAAAATTTCAAGGTTCAAGGTCCATAGCCTTGATTCCTTGTCCAGCGCAATAACGCAGTCCTCCGCGCAATGGCGGCCTGAGCACCCTTCACCGCCTTTTCACTTTTCAGACTAGCGGGGGGAAGGGAGGCTTTTCGGCTTCAGCCCCCCAGGCGGCTCCAAATAAGGGTATGCTCAACAGCAAAAGCCACACAAGATATTTTTTCACGATGAAACCTCCAGTCCCAATGGGGCGGGGAAGCCCTGCGGCCCCCGCGCGTCGGAACATCAGGGGTTAAAGCTATTCCCCGGTCAGCCTCGCGCCGTTGCCCTCGTAGAGCTTCTCTCGCTCCTCCTCCGTCAGCGGCAGGTTGCGCACGAAGTTCACGCTGTCCTTAAAAGCTCAAGCGCTCTCGCAAGCGCCAGGACCGCAAGGCCGCCAAGGCCCGCCGCGCCGGTATCGCACCCGCTGGAACTGGAGTCATCGCCGCTGCCCGTCTCACTCAGCATCACCGCATCGGCGTTGTCCGCGGTCAGCACAATGTAAAGTTTGCCATCCCTCTTTAGTTCGCGCGCCCTCTGTATCCGTTCCGGGTCAACCAGGAACTTGAAGGTCCGCTCCGTATTGGGGAAGATGGCCGGGATAGCGCGGTTCGCGATCTGGCTCCTGCTCTCCGTCTCGTCCCCGTCCTGCGTCGTGTCCAGCCAGACGCGGATGCGGACGTTCTCCAGCGACCTCCCAGGAATTCCGCCGGATAGGGAGAAGGCAATGTCGTCGCAGGCGAGGCCATTAGGCCGAAGAGTGCCGGTGAAGGGCCCCGCCGCAATGGAGAAGAGCCTGAGGTTCCAGGACCAGGTCCAGGGGGCGCCGGTCCACCAACTATCGAGGAGCCCCTTGATGGCCCCGCTGGAGTCGCTCAGGTTCCAGAAGCCCTTTTTGCCGGGCTGGTTGCCGCTGTCGCAGGTCCACACCGCCAGAAACGCCTGAGCTCGTTCGTCCTTATTGTCATCCTGATGGCCATGGAGGGCCAGGGTCACGATCTCATCCCTGCCGTCCCCGTCGAGGTTCGCAGCCGTCATGACGATGCCCCCCTGGCGATACTCATCATCCTTGTCCCCGCGGGAAATCTGATACGCAAGGTCATTGGTATCATCCCAGCGGTGGGTCCAATCGCTGCCGTTCCACTTGAATGTCTCAATGGCGATGTAGGTAAATTTCTTGCTGTCGCCGCCCAACTCGTCCCCATAGGCGGCTGCCAGCTCCAGCTTTCCGTCGCTGTCGAAGTCCCCGGCGATGATATCGCAGGCGCTGCCGCGATGGGCGTAGTAGGAGTGGCTTGCGACCCTGCTGCCCAGTCGGGAGGCCGTGAGGGAGCTGCCGGACTGGGAGACCTGCCAGCACTCGAAGAAATAGGTGTCGATATCCTCATCGTTATCGCCGCCGTAGACCAGCGCCATCTCATCGGCGGCCCCGTCGCCGTTCAGGTCCCCCACCGCGATTCGGTAGGTGGGAAAGTAATCGTTCTCGTCCATCCTGTGCGAGGGAATTCCCAACGTGCCTTTGCTCACCAGGCTGTCGCCCTCCCGCTGGAAGAACCAGAGGCAGGGGTCGGCGTGGCCGCTGCGGTCCAGTTCATCGCCGTTGGGTTCGTAGTCATCCACCAGGGTGACGACGAAGACCTCCTTCTCGCTTCCCTTTGGGAACAGGCCGCCTTGGGCATGTGTGATGAGCTGGCTTTGGGCGGCGCTGCCAGCCTCCTCGGTGTTCACGGTGGAGACGGCAGGGCTGGAGGCCGTGAGGCTCTCCCCTGGGGTGAGGACGAAGGTCTGAAGGTGGAGCGGACCGGCAATGTCGTCCTCATTGAGACGCTTGGAGGGAATGACGGCAAGCCGGCGGCCCTCCGTGTCCGCGGCCGACGCCGGGGGATACAGTCCCCCCGTTGCGATGATTGAAGCTGGATGCGGCGGCGTCCTTCACCAGGGCCCAGCTCTTGTCCTCCGTGCCGTCTTTCTTGAAGGTCATGACGTGGAGTTGAAGATCCCGCCGCTGCCGAAGGTCGTGGACGCGTCTGTGTGCCGCTGGATCAGCAGGGACTTCTTCTCCAGTTCTCCAGGGCCCGAACGCCGCTCATCTCCAGCACGATGTCGGACACCTGGTCCAGCACCTTGCCGTGGAGGGTGAAGCTGCTGGTGTCCGCCCACGCTGCTGAAGCCATCCTCGCCGCCAGAGCCGCGGCCGCGGCAAGGCGCAACAGAAAGAGCAAAGGTCCTCGTCTCAAAGGTAACTCCCCTTTCAGAATTTTTTCCGTGAAACTTAAGTGCGCGCATCTTTTAGCCTGCATTATAAGTAAGGCAGTTTTTAATGTCAATGTTATAATCAAAAATAACTTGTTATAAGGAGAAAATGACTTGATTCCATAGAGGCTTCGTGGTACGCTTTCCCCAGAAGATAGGAGGAGGGCCGCGCCATGAACCGTCAAAAGATTGCCAACCTCTCGGCTGATTTGATCTTGCGCTATTACGACAACGATGTCAAGCCAATTTTGGAGCATATGGACAACGACGCGCTTTGGTACGGCCCCGCCGAGGGACAGTTCATGCGCGGCCGGAGGACCATGATCGAGGCTTGGGCAGCGGAGGGCCGGCCGCTCACGTTCACGGTGGGCAACCTCAAAACCACAGCGCTCTCCTCCGGCCCGTCCCTCTGCGTCGTGGTCTTGGCCTACTCCGTCGTCACGCACTACCCAAGCGGAAACGATCTTACACTGAATCAGCGGCTGGCGTTGACGTGGTGTGAGCGGACACTGCGGGATGAGCAGGGGAAACGGGTCAGGGTTCCCCGTATTCTGCTCTGCGATATCACCAATCCGCACCCGAAAAGCGCGGAGGACACAATTTATCCCGTTCATTTTGAGCAGGTTGTTTCCGGCCTTATGGATGTTCCGCTCAGGGGCGAACGCCTGGTTTTCCGAGGGATAGGGAGCACGGAGTATTATCTGTTTTCCGGCTCAATCCTATGGGGCGAGTCCTGCGCCAAGGGGCGGCGCTGTCTGCTGCATCTGGCGGATGGTTCCGAGGCGGAGGTCGCGGCGTCGGTCGGGAATATCGCGGCGGCGTACCCGTCGCTGTTCCTGCGCTGCCATAGCAGCTATTTTGTCAATCCAAGTTACGTTAAAAACCTGCGCCGCTTTGCTGTGACAATGATGAGCGGTGCAGAGCTGCCTGTCCCGGAAAAATCGTACACCGCATTCAAAAGAGCGTTAAAGACATTTCTGTGACGGAGATGAAGAGCAGCTTCATCAGGAACAACGCGGAGAAGTGAAAGGCTTGGGATACTCTGCCCCTGAGCCGGAAATTCTTACTCCCGGTTTAATCCGCCCATTTCTCTTGCCGACAACAGGTCGTCAGGAGCCTGTTTCCAGGGGGGGCTGCCCAAAGACCTTCCTGCGCAGCGCCCGACCTGTCGGTGTGGCGGCCAGCCCGCCCCCAGCCGTCTCCTTCAAGGCGGGGGGCAGCGCGTCCCCAACGCTGCGCATGGCGGCGATGCACTCGTCCACGGGGATCTTCGCCTCAATTCCAGCAAGGGCCATGTCCGCCGAGGAGAAGGCGATCATCACCCCGGAGGCGTTGCGCTTGATGCAGGGGATCTCCACAAGCCCCGCCACAGGATCGCACACAAGGCCAAGCTGGTTGGCGATGGCGATGGCGCAGGCGTCACCGCACTGAGCCGGCGTCCCTCCCGCAAGTTCCACCAGGGCCGCCGCCGCCATGCCCGACGCGCTGCCGCACTCCGCCTGGCACCCGCCCTGCGCCCCGGCGATGCAGGCGTTCTTGGCGATGACCATGCCAAACGCCCCGGCCGTGAACAGAGACAGGACGATGTTGCGCTTCTCCGCCCGCCCTTCGTCGAGCAGCGGAACCAGGCAGCCCGGCAGGATGCCGCAGCTCCCCGCCGTGGGCGTGGCGACGATCTTCCCCATCGCGGCGTTGCAGCCCGCCACCGCCAGTGCCACGGACATGGCTTTGGTGAGAAAGGGGCCGGAGAGCCCACCCGTTTCGGCGTACAGCTTCATCTTGTGCCCCTCGCCACCCGTGAGCCCGGACATGGAGCGCAGCCCCTCCTCCTGCCCGCGCCGCGCCGCCTCGCGCATCACGTCGAAGCTCTCCTCCATGCGTGCAAAGAGCGCGAGCTCGTCGCACTCCATCCCCCTGGCCTGGTCTGCAAGGACAACCTCGCTGATCTTCTTCCCCGCGGAGGCCGCGGCGCCGGTCAACGCTTTAATGGACTCATATTTCAACATGGCATGGCCTCCCTCTAAATTGCGCGGATGACGATGGCGTTGATAACGTTGCTCAGGCCGCGGATGTCCTGCGCCATGTCCTGCTCGTTGGACGTAAGACCGCGCCCGTCCAGCTCGATGGTCATCAGGGCCTCGCCGCCCCGCTCCTTCCGGGAGAGGTGGAAGTTGGAGATGTTCGCCTGAGGGTACTTCAGGCGCATCAGGTTCGTCACGTCCGCGATGACCCCCGGCTTGTCCCAGTGAAGGACAAGGATCGTGTTGTTCTCGCCCGTAAAGTCCACCCGCATCCCGTTTACGAAGTCCACCCGGATGTTCCCGCCGCCGATGCTGGCCCCCTCGACGGTTCCCTCGCTGCCGTCCTCCAGGCGGAAGTGGATCCGCGCCGTGTTGGGGTGCGCGTCCCGGATATCCTGCTCGACGAAGCGGTAGGCTATCCCTTCCCGCTCCGCGATGTCCAGCGCGTCCCGAATCTCCTCCGAGTAGCTGTGGTAGCCCATGATGCCTGCCAAAAGTGCCCGGTCCGTGCCGTGGCCCCTGTAGGTGCGGGCGAAGGAGCCGGACAGGGTGATCTCCACGAACGCGGGCTTTTTTCCGTTCATGACCTTGTTCGCGACGCGCCCCAGGCGGACCGCCCCCGCCGTGTGGGAGCTGGAGGGGCCGATCATCACCGGCCCGATAATGTCAAAGATGTTCACGTCTCACACCGCCTTTGGCCTCATTTGGTTCCTGCAAATTTTATTCCCCGCAGATTGCCCCGCCGGCCTCCACGATGGTGGACAGGCTTTTACCTGCTGTCTGCGCTGACGTCCAGCATCTTTTCGCGCTTTGCCACGGCCAGGGACCCAGCCACGTCGCCCAGGCAGTTGCTCATGACCCGCACATGCTCAACACCGTACATCCTCGCTAGCGCCAGGCCGAACACCGTCAGATAAATGCAGGTTCCATGCAAGTTGATCATCGCCCCAGTGGGAGCTTCTTAATGATGACCAGCTCAACCGAACCCTTCGTGACGCCCACCCGAACCTCGTCCGCGATGTTCGCCACGATGGATTTTTCCAGCTCGTCCCACGCCTCGGCCGCCAGAGGGTTGTCCGTGTCCCTGGAGGATGCGACGCCGTCCTTGTATTTCTGCATGGACCAGGAATACAGGACCTGGGACATCCCCATATCCATTGTGCCCAGCAGCCCGTAGTTCAGCGCGGTCCCTCCGCACTCCGCCTGTAATTTCAAAATTTCGTCCATGCCGTACAGCCCGGCCTCGACCAGCTCCCGCACCTTCTCCATGATCCCCCGCGGCGCGGTGTTCCGGCCCTGCGTCGAAACCGACAAAAGCTCCTGCCGCCGAGGATAATTCACGTCCGCCTTGGCCTCAAGGTGCAGGGCACAGGTCCCGCGGTTTTCCCATCTGAAAATAGAGTTCTGCCACTCCAGCCAGAAGACCGCGCTGAACCCGCCGACGATGGCCCGCACCATCCCCAGCGTCTCCTCGGCCAGCAGGCGCAGGTGAAACTGATCCTTGTGCCCAAGGTTCAGAGCGGAGGCAAAGCGTTCTGCCGCCTCCAGAGCCTCGCTCATCCCCGCTCCGCTGTTGTCGATTGTAATTTTTTCCGTCTGCATTTGTGCTGACCTCCATGCTTTAGGTGTAAACTGAAACCTTAACGTTTTTTCGTCTGAGTATCCGGGAAAAGCTGTTTCACCGCGTCCTTGATGACGTTCTCGACCACCTTCATGACGGGGCCCCCTGATACCTCCTGTAGATGGAATTTTCCACGGCGGCTTTATGGTCCCCATTGGGGGCTGAAATGTCATAGAGTTTTGTCAAGCAGCGCGTTGAGAGATGTTCCTCGTCGTAGGCTGGAGTGATCTCTGTTCTCTCCTCCGGGATACGGATGGAGCCCGTCTTCCTCCCTTTGTTGTCATAGGTCTCGACCTCTCTGTAGGTCGTGTAGGTCTGAGTCCGTTCCGGAATATGCTCGACTTTCATGCTCTGTGTGACGGTGATCTGGATTGCGGCCTGATACCCAATGTCCGCAGCCTTTTTAAAAATCTCCTCGCGCACCTTCTCGTCTGTCAGAATGGACTTTTCCGTCCCGGCGGAGAGGTCCTTGTGGAGGAACAGCAGATCCTTCATAAGCGCGTCAAAGGATTTAATGATAGGCTTGTTCTTTATGAGCGCGGAGCGGACACCCGAGACCGCCCAATCCGAGAGCTCCGCATCCTGCTGTTTTTGAGGGACGACGGAGCTTTGAGGCCTGGCCTTCAGCTCCGTTTCAATGGGCAGGATGAAAATCTTGCGCATCCCGGAGAAATTAAAGGATGGGTCATGCCATGTCTCAACACCGGCCCTGGCAGGCAGGGACACAAGAGCAAAGAGAAGGGACAGGAACAAAGAAAGCGAGAGTTTTCTCCAAAACAATGAATACTCCTCCTCGGTCTTTTGTTTTTACGTCCTCCAGCATCCTAAAGGACGGACCACGACCGCCCCGTCGCGTCCTTCGTGCGGTGCAGGCCGGCGGTCACTGCTGAACTGTAAATATCTCGGCGAAGCCTGTTATCTCGAGGGTGTGCATCACATCGCCGCACACGTTTCTGAGCGTCACGCTGCTCCCTTCGCCCATGGTGTGCTGTGCTGACAGCAGCGCCCGGAGCCCGGCAGACGAGATGTAGATCACCGCGGACATATCGACGGTAAGCCGCTTCACGCCGTCGAGGTTCCGTTTCAGCTCCGCATCCAGACGGGGTGCGGCGTCCGCGTCCAACCTTCTCTCGCTCAGAATCAGCGTCAGTTCCTCGTTGTCCATGTGTTCTGTCCTTCGCCGTTGGCTTATTCAGCGGCCGTGAGCATGACCGCCCTCATCGCCAGAACCCCAACAAATTTTTTGTGCTGCATGGTAGAACCCCCTCAAATCTCTTAACAATTATTGAAGATTATAACACTGGGCCTTGTCCGTATTGTCGATGGTCTTGATGCGTCACATGGCCCCCTCGTCCCTTGCCAAATATTTCCCCTGACAATATAATGAAAGCGACGGTCGTCCGGGGAGGGGAGAAGGGATGCCTAACAGCGTCGTTGCGCAAAACCGTAAAGCAAGGCACGACTATTTTATTCTCGATACTTATGAGTGCGGTATTGTCCTGACGGGGACGGAGATCAAGAGCGTGCGGGCGGGCAACCTGAACCTGAAAGACTCCTACGCCTCCCTTGAGGAGGGGGAGCTTTGGCTGATAGGAATGCACATCTCTCCCTATGAGAAGGGCACGTATTACAACCACGAACCGGAGCGCAGGCGGAAACTGTTGCTTCACCGGCATGAACTGATTCGGCTGAGGGGCAAGATACGCGAAAAGGGCTTGACTTTGGTCCCCCTGTCCGTTTATATTAAGCAGGGCCGTCGCGCGAAGGTGGAGTTGGCTCTGGCTCAGGGCAAGACGGTCCACGATAAGAGGGACGCCATAGCCGACAGAGACGCAAAACGGGATATTGCCCGTGCTGTGCGCCGCAATGGGCGCTACGACGGCTGACCGGATATCGATTGGGGGCGACAGGTTTCGACGGCGTGCGGAGGGTCTGATGGAGCAGGTCGGGTTAGGTCCGTAATTCCCGTAAAACATTCGGGCAAAAAATAACTGTCGATTACGACTACGCATTGGCGGCCTAGGGCCGTTCACGTCAACGGATGAGCTTTTCCGTCGGTTCGCCGGAGACGTCATTTAGGCGGATGCTTCGCTTTCCGTCGGATCTTGCGGAAGTGAAAAAGACTAGAGGTCTTGGAAGAGGAAAGGCTGTTTTCTGCCGACCCCTCGACGACAACTAAAAGAAAACTAAACCTGTAGCGCCATCACGGCTGGCCTGCGTCGGACGGGAGTTCAATTCTCCCCGCCTCCACCATTTGGAGATCACTCAGGGGAAGATCCCAATCGACATATCCCGCCGAAAGGCGGGATTTTCTTTGATCTGGCCATGATGTGGAGGTATTTTGAGATGCGGCTTCTGACGCGGTCCGATTTTGATGGATTGATGTGCGCGGTGTTGCTCAAGGAAATGGACCTTTTTGACGAGAAGGAGTTTGTCCATCCCAAGGACATCCAGGATGGACTTGTCCCCGTGTCGTCCAATGACATCCTTGTGAATATCCCATATGCCCCCGGGTGCGCCATATGGTTTGACCACCACACCAGCGAGGAAGCGCGTGGCGTGATGCACCAGTATAAGTACACGGGGGCGTCATGGCCCGCCCCAAGCTGTGCGCGCGTCATCTACGAATACTACGGCGGGGCAAGGAGCCCTCTGGCCCGTTTCAAGGAGATGGTGGCCGAGACGGATAAGTGCGACTCTGCCCATTTCTCGGAGGAAGAGGTGCTGAACCCCAAGGGAATGGTGCTCCTCTCCTTCATCATGGACCCTCGAACAGGACTGGGAACCCCGCATAATTTCCGCCTTTCTAATGAACAGCTCATGGACAGCCTGATTGATTGGCTGCGCACGATGCCGCTGGACGAGGTTATGAAGATGGAGGATATTCAGGAGCGCGTCCGGCTCTACGAGGAGCATCGGGAGCCTTTCGCCGGGATGATGAAGAAGCACTCCTGGGTGAGGGATGCCGCGGTCATCACCGACCTGCGCGGCCTTGAAGATACCTGTGTGGGGAACCGCCATGTCATTTATGCCCTTTATCCTGACCAGAATATCTCCGTCCGCCTCTTTGATGGGAAGGAAGGGGAGAGGGGAAAGCTCTGCGTCATCTCCGTGGGGTACAGCATCCTGAACAGGACGGCCACCGTGGACGTGGGGCGGCTCATGTTGAAGTACGGCGGGGGAGGCCACCGGCGGGTCGGGACGTGTCAGGTCCCTTATGACGAGGCGGATCAAATCCTTGAGGAGATGCTGATTGAGCTCAATCAGGAGAATTGGCAGATGTTGAATATTGAGGGGCTGAAGAACTGACCTTCTCAGATGAGGGAGGGATTCTCCATAGCACGGGGAACAGAGGAAAATGTCAGGAAGGGGTATTAAATGAGGCAATTTAACTTCGAGTACCCGTCTCTGGAGGCGGCCCTGTCGGGGCTCGCGGACATCCGAAATGTCCTGGAGTCCGAAAAAGCCGCGGGACGCTGTTCCGACGCGCTGTTGCTGGTCTTCACGACGTGCCTTGACAACGAGGAGATGGGGAAATTCCTGCGGGCTCTGGATAACGCCCTCCCCGGCGTGAAGCGGGCCGGTATCTCGGAGACGCCAAGGGAGCGTTATGTCAAGCTCAACCTGATGACGGCGGAGCGGTCGTCGTTCCACGCGGCGCAGTTCCCCTGCGAACCCGGGCAGGAGGCGGAGACCGCCGCCGCGTTCTCGGATTTCCTGAACGGGATCGAGGACGCGCGGGGCGTTGGGCTCTTCCCATCTGGTAAGACGCTGAACGTGACGGAGTTCCTGGAGGCGGCCTTTGCCGAACGAGAGGACCTGCCCGTCTTCGGCGCGCTGGCGAACGGTATGTTCAAGTTGTCGCAGCCCATATCACGTTACGAGCCGGAGCGGGAAGCGCTCTCCGGGATAGGCGTGGAGCTGCTGGACAGCGGCTTTACCGTGGTGGTGTTCTCAGGGCGTGAGCTGGCCGTCTACGCGGATTATATTCTGGGCTGGCATCCCATCGGGCGCGAGTTCAAGTTCAAGCCGGGGGATAAGCCCCCCTATGGTGAGACAGCGATAGAGGAGATCGACGGCCGTCCCGCCGTGGAGCTTTACAAAAAATATCTCGGCGTGGAGTGGAGCGGCGAGTTCACCTGGAACGTGTGCGAGTTCCCGCTCATGGTGCGACGCAACGGCGCGGACGTCTGCCTTGTCCCGCTGGTGCAGGACCGTTCAGGGGAGATCTATTTCTCCGGGACGGTGCGGGAGGGCGAGCGGTTGCGCCTGTCCTACGGCACGCGAAACGACATTCTGGGCTCCTCCTACGACGGCAGCCAGCGCATGAGGCGGTTCGCGCCGGAGGCCGTGTTCCTCTCCCTGTGTGGCAACCGGCTCATCTATCTGCGGGACGAGGCGCATTTGGAATGGGATTTTTACCGTGAGCATTTCCCGGAGCTCGTCTACTGCCACGGCTACTCCGAGGTTTACTATCACGGTGGAAAGGGGGGTGTCCTGAACAGCTCGTTTATCGCGGTGGGGTTCCGCGAGGGCCCCGGGCCGTCCGCGACCTTTGAACCGCTGAAATGCGGCAAGCACCGCGATGGGAGATACAGCGAATGCCCGGAGTGCGAGGCGTGCACGAGGCGCAATGAGTGCAAGGCGGGCACGGAACGCCTTCCCCTGTCCAATGACGGCGTCATCCCGCTTCCATACCGTATGTCCCATTTCCTCCAGGTCATGACGGGCGAGCTGGAGGAGATGACGGAGAAGGCGGAGGCGGCCAACCGCGCAAAGTCCGCGTTCCTCTCCAGTATGTCCCACGAGATCCGCACGCCCATCAACGCTGTTTTGGGCATGGACGAGATGATCCTGCGGGAGGCCACGGAGAAAAATATCCTGGAGTACGCCGGAAACATCCGCACGGCGGGCAACAGCCTTTTGGGGCTCATCAACGACATTCTGGACTTCTCGAAGATCGAGGCGGGCAAGATGGAGCTCATCCCCGTGGAGTACGAGATGGCTTCCGTGCTGAACGACCTGGCGAACATGATCTCCAAGCGGGCGGAGGACAAAGGCCTGAAGCTGATCGTGGAGGCGGCCCAGGACATCCCCTCGTCCCTCCGCGGCGATGAGCTGAGGTTGAAGCAGGCCGTGATCAATATCCTGACCAACGCGGTGAAGTACACCCAGCAGGGGAGTGTGACGTTCCGCGTCGGGTGCGAGCGCGACGGCGGGGACGCCGCAATTCTCTCCTTCTCCGTGACGGACACGGGCATCGGCATCAAGGAGGAAGATATGTCCCGACTCTTCTCGCCCTTCGAGCGCCTTGACGAGGGGCGAAACCACAGCGTCGAGGGCACGGGACTGGGCATGGCCATCACGACGCAGATTTTGTCGAAGATGGGAAGCAAACTGGAGGTCCAGAGCGTGTACGGTGAGGGCTCGACCTTCTCATTCAAAGTGAGGCAGGAGATCGTGAACCCGGAGCCCATGGGGGACTTCCAGGAGGTGTTCCGGCGTTCCCTGGCGAAGAGGGCGGAGTACCATGAAAGCTTTTGGGCTCCGGACGCGCGGGTTCTGGCTGTGGACGATATGTTCATCAACCTGGCGGTGTTCCGGGGGCTCCTGAAGCGGACAAAGGTGCGCGTTGATACG
>JAFUYV010000252.1 GCA_017476945.1 Fretibacterium sp. | reverse complement strand
GCGGTGCCCCCACCAAAGCTGGCGGGAGATGCACCAGTCCCGGATGTTTTCCATCCACTGATAGTACGTCTTCTCCCACTGTTCGGGGACCCAGCGGATGCGTCCCTCCTTCACAGCCTGGACGCCGCGCTCGGCCAGGGGCTTCGTCTTGACGAACCACTGCTCGGAGAGGTAGGGCTCCACCGTCGTCCCGCACCGCTGGCAGTGCCCGACGGAATGTTTGATGTCCTCGGTCTTGATGAGGAAGCCCAGCTTCTCCAAATCCTCCGCCGAGGCCGCGCGGGCCTGCTCGATGGTCATGCCCTGGTACTTCCCGGCGTTCTCGTTCATGATGCCGTCGGAGCTGATGACCTGTATCTGCTCCAGGTCGTGGTTCAGGCCGACGAGGAAGTCGTTGGGATCGTGGGCCGGCGTGATCTTAACGAAGCCCGTGCCGAACTCCGGATCCACCATATTGTCCTCGATAATGGGGATAATTCGGTCCGTCAACGGCACACGGACGAGCTTACCGATCAGGTCGCGCTTCTCCGAGCGCGGATGTACCGCAATGGCTACATCGCCCAGGATGGTCTCCGGCCGCGTCGTCGCGACCATGACCTCTCCACCCGTTAGATTGCCCTTTTCGTCCACAAAGGGGTAGCGGACGTAGTAGAATTTGCCGGGGTGCTCGCTGTACTCCACCTCCAGGTCGGAGATAGCCGTGTTGCAGCGGGGGCACCAGTTGACGATGTACTTGCCTTTGTAGATGAGCCCTTTTTTATACAGGCGCACGAAGTCCGCGCGCACCGCGCGGGACAGCCCCTCGTCGAAGGTGAAGCGCTCGCGCCGCCAGTCACAGGAGTTGCCCAGCCGCTTCATCTGCTGGATGATGCGGTTGCCATAAACGTTCTTCCACTCCCAGACCTTTTCGACGAACTTCTCGCGCCCCAGGTCGTGACGGGATATGCCCTTCCTGGCCAGGTCCTTCTCCACAACGTTCTGCGTGGCGATGCCGGCGTGATCCGTCCCCGGCAGCCACAGGACGCTGTAGCCCTGCATCCGTTTTGTGCGGCACATGATGTCCTGGAAGGTGTGGTCGAAGGCGTGCCCCACGTGAAGCGAGCCCGTCACGTTAGGCGGGGGGATGACGATCGAAAACGCCTCTTTGGAGGGATCGACCTCCGCGTTGAACAATTCCTTCTTCAGCCAAAACGCGTACCATTTTTCCTCAATGGCGTCAGGTGAATAACTCTTTGCAAGTTCCCTGTTCCTCTTCATCCATCGCACCCCGTGCTGAAAATTTTTCTCAATTCTAGCACATTTTTGGCGAGCCTGCGCTGATGGGCGCGAAAAGCTCTTATTGTAAACTTTATATCCTTTTGATTTGTAGACAATTATTCCGCCTTGTGGTATAGTGGGCGCCGCTGTGCCAGCGGAAGACGCTTTCGGAAGGGGAGGCCAATGAGGAAGGAAAAAGAGATGCGGAGAAGATCCAGAACACTGATATTGTGCGCCCTGTTCACGGCGCTGACGGCGGTGGGGGCGTTCATCAGGATCCCTGTGCCCGTGGTGCCCTTCACGCTGCAATTTCTGTTCACCACCCTGGCAGGGCTCCTGCTGGGAGGGCGCGCGGGGGCGGCTGCCGTCTTCGCCTACATCCTGATGGGGCTAGCGGGCGTCCCTGTCTTTGCTGAGGGCGGTGGCCTTGGCTACGTGCTGCGGCCCAGCTTTGGGTATCTTCCAGGTTTTGCCCTGGGGGCCTTCGTGACGGGGACGATCGCCAACCAGGTTCGTGAGCCGAGGTATGGGCGCCTGCTCGCCGCGAATTTTGCCGGGCTGGGCATCGTTTACGTCGTGGGGATGGCCTATTGCTATCTCATCAGCAATTTTTACCTTGGGACGCCGCTTGGCCTGTGGCCGCTGTTCCTGTATTGTTTTGTGCTGGCCGTGCCGGGCGACGCCGTGCTCTGCGTTGCCGCGGCCGTGCTGGTGAGGCGGCTGCTCCCGATTATGAAAAGAGGCGGGGAGGATTGAAGATGTCATACATTGAAACGCTGCGGGACAAGGTTTTTGGAGGATGGAAGACCACGAAGGACGAGGCTCTGAGGCTTTATAATGAGCCGCTGGAGGAGCTCTGCGCGGGGGCGGACGAGGTGAGGAGTCACTTCTGCGCGGACCGGTTCGACCTCTGCACCATCATCAACGGCAAGAGCGGGCGATGCTCGGAGAACTGCAAGTTCTGCGCGCAATCCGGCCACCATCACACGAACATTGCGGAGTACTCCCTGTTGTCCGCGGATGAGATTGTGGCGAAGGCGAAGGAGGACGGTGCGCGGGGGGTGGTCCGCTACGGCATTGTGACGGCTGGACGCCGCCTCTCCGACGAGGAGGTTGACGCGATGTGCGAGGCCGTCCGCTGGATACGGAGGGAATCCAACATCGCCGTCTGTGTCTCCTTTGGGCTGCTGGACGAGGCGCAGTACCGCAGGTTGAAGGAGGCCGGGGTGACGCGGGTGCACAACAACCTTGAGACCTCCCGCCGGTACTTCCCCCACGTCTGCACGACCCATACCTTTGACGACAAGGTGAACGCCATCCGCGCGGCCCAGGCCGCCGGCCTGCCCGTGTGCAGCGGGGGGATCATGGGCATCGGCGAGACCGTGGAGGACCGGATTGACATGGCCCTTGAGCTGCGCGAGCTTGACGTGGTGAGCGTGCCGGTCAACATGCTGAACCCCATCCCGGGGACGCCCTTGGCTAATAACAAATGCCTGACCGAGGAGGACATGCGGCGCATCGTGGCCGTGTACCGCTTCATCCTGCCCAAGGCCTCCATACGCCTCGCGGGAGGCCGGGGGCTTCTGGAGGATAAGGGGCGGAGCTGCTTCCTTTCCGGGGCCAACGCCGTGAACTCCGGCAATATGCTCACCACCGCGGGCTTCTCCGTCGAGACGGATATGGAGCTGCTGGCGGAGCTGGGCTATAAGGTAAGCGCCTGATGGCCAGGGGGCTGTTTATCGCGGGGACCGGCACGGACGTTGGTAAGACCTTCATCGCCGGCCTCATTTTGAAGAAGCTGAGGGAGTCGGGAGCAAGCGCCGCGTATTTCAAGGCCGCCATGAGCGGCAACGCGCGCGGGGCGGGCGGAACCCTTATCCCGGGAGACGCGCTGCGCGTCCGGACCGTCTCCGGAATTGAACAGCCGCTGGAGACAATGTGCTCCTACATCTACGAGCGCGCCGTCTCCCCTCATCTGGCCTCGCGCATCGAGGGGAACCCCGTCGAGCTGGAGCGCGTCACGTCGGACTTCCGCTGCCTCTGCGAAAAGTATGATTACGTGACGATGGAGGGCTCCGGCGGGATACTCTGCCCCCTGCGCCATGACGAGATAAAAATTCAGCTCACGGACGTGATAAGGGCCTGCGGGCTGGGCTGTCTGCTGGTGGCGGACGCGGGGCTCGGCACGATCAACAGTGTGGGGCTGACCGCTTATTATATGAAGGGGGAGGGTATCCCGCTGCGCGGGATCATCCTGAACCGCTTTCAGCCGGGGAACGTCATGCACGAGGACAATCTCAGGATGTGCGAGGCCGTCGCCGGGGTAAAGGCCGTGGCCTGCGTACAGGACGGCGCGGCGGACCTGGTGACAGGCGCGGACGTCCTCAAATCCCTTTACAAATAAGCGAACGGAGGCAGAGCATGATCTGGTATCCTTACGCGCAGATGAAGACGATGGCGGCCCCTTATGAAATTGTGGACGCTGAGGGCGTGTATCTCTACACGAGGGACGCGAGGTTGATCGACTCCATATCGTCGTGGTGGAGCGTTATCCATGGGTACAGGCACCCGGAGCTGACGCGGGCCATCACGGAGCAGGCGGAGAGGTTCTGCCACGTCATGCTGGGCGGGCTGACCCACGGGCCGGCGCTTCGCCTCGCGGAGAAGCTGCAACGCTGGCTTCCCGGCGACCTGGATCACTGTT
>JAFUYV010000251.1 GCA_017476945.1 Fretibacterium sp. | reverse complement strand
GCTGAACATCATCAACAACATCCTGGACATCTCGAAGATCGAGTCCGGCAAGATGGAGCTGTTCACGGAGGACTATCACCTGTGGCGGCTCATCAAGGACTGGGAGGACTTCACCTACAAGGATATCGACGAGAAGGCGCGGGGGCGGGATTTGAAGCTCGTCCTCGAGGTGGACAAATCCCTGCCGGACCACCTTCACGGGGACGTCGTGCGCCTGCGGCAGATCACGACAAACGTCCTGGACAACGCGGTGAAGTACACGCAGAAGGGCTCCGTCACCCTGGCCGTCCACGGGGAGATGAAGTCCAGCTCGCGCCTGCTGCTGAGGCTGGTCATCACCGACACGGGCATTGGGGTCCATCAGGAGGAGCTGCCCCGCATCTTCGAGCCGTTTGAGCGCATGAACCTCGTGGAGACGCGGGACGTGCTGGGCGCGGGGCTGGGCCTGCCGCTGGTGAAGCACCTGGTGCGGCTCATGGGCGGCACGATCCACATCGAGAGCGAGTACGGCCTGGGGACCCGCGTGACCGTGGAGATCCCCCAGCTTCTGGTGTCCGGCCCAAACGCCACGGACTTCACCATCGCCGAGTACGAGGCGCAGATGGAGCAGGAGGAGCAGCGCAAGGCCAAGGAGAGCCCGGAGCCGGACATGATCGACGATGGGCCCTTTATCTGCCCCAGCGCCCGCATCCTCATCGTGGACGACACGCCGGTGAACCTCGTCGTGGCCAAGGGGATGCTGGCCCCGACCCAGGCGCAGATCGAGATGGTGGAGTCCGGCGAGGAGGCCCTGGAGAAGCTGGAGAAGGAGCACTACGACATCGTGTTCCTCGACCACAAGATGCCCGGCATGGACGGCGTGGAGACCCTGGAACATGCCCGCGCCCTGGAGGGCACGGAGGGGACGGTCTACGTGGCCCTGACCGCCAACGCCGACGCCCGGGCGCAGTACATCGGCTTCGGCTTTGATGACTACCTGCCCAAGCCCTTCAAGAGCGAGGCGATGATCGCCATCCTCCGGGCGTATGTGAAGAAGCCTCACTAAATTAAATTTGATTGGGCTCTATGTTAAAATAATGGTAAGTATTATAAACTAAAGGAGGAGTTGTCGTGAAATCTCTGAAGAAGGTTCTTGCGCTTACCCTGGTTATGCTCATGGTCCTCGCGTTGGCTGGGACGGTCTATGGTAAGGACTACCCCAAGAAGGACGTCTACGTGATATGCCCCTGGGGCGCGGGCGGCGGCACGGACGTGTGCCTGCGCGCGCTGTGCCAGGCCATGGGCGAGGAGCTGGGCGTGAACCTGACCGTCGACAACATCACCGGCGGCGGCGGGATCGTCGGGCATCAGGCCATCGCCAACGCGGAGCCCGACGGCTACAACATCGGCATGATCACCTTTGAGCTGAGCACCTACCTCTCGCTGGGCACGGAGCTGACGTGGGAGAACTATGACCTGCTCGGCCGGGTGAACACGGACGCGGCGGCCCTGTCCGTCAACGCGAAGTGGGCGGCGGACAACGGCATCACCGACCTGGCGTCCTTCGTCGCCTACGCGAAGGCGCACCCCGGCATCCAGCTCGGCGGCTCCTCCAACGCCTCCGTGTGGCACATCGCCGGCGGCTACCTGGAGGAGGCGACGGGCATCGACGTGGAGATGATCACCTATCAGACGGGAGCCGCCGCCGCGGTCAAGGCGGCCGCGTCCGGCGAGATCGCCGGCGTCACCGTCTCCCTGGCGGAGGCCTCCAGCTTCCTGCAGAGCGGCACCCTGGTGTGCCTGGGCGTGATGGACGCGGAGCGCAACGCGAAGTTCCCCAACGTCCCCACCTTCCGCGAGCAGGGCGTCGACGTCATCTACGGCACGTGGCGCGGCATGGGCGCCCCCAAAGGGATGAGCGCCGAGGCCCTTGCGGCCCTTCGCGAGGCCGTTGCGAAAGCCTGCCAGAACAAGACCTTTGTCGAGGCCATGGCGAACCTCGGGCAGACGATTTCCTATCTGGACGCCGCTGAGTACGGCGCGTTCCTGAAGAACAACGCCGAGGCCGTCGCCGCCTCCATGAAGGCGCTGGGCCTGAATCAGGACTAACCTCAACGCTGTTTGAACCGATGGGCAGGCGCGGGATGCCGCTCAGGGGGCGGGGCCGTTCACAGCGCGGCTCCGGCTCTCCTGAGCCCCCCGCCTGCCCTTTTTTATCATCACGAGGGGGGAAAAGCCTTGAAGGATAAGATGAAAACCGTTGCCTTTTCCAATTTAATCGCCTCGCTGGTCTTTTTGGGGGCCGGCGCGTGGGCGTACAGCCAGACGCTTTCTTTTCGCACCGTAAAGGGCTCCTATGTGCAGGCCGCCACTTTCCCTCAGATTATGCTGCTGGGCATGATGGGCTTCGCGGGCGTCCTGCTGGTCCAGTCCGCCTGGAAGCTGACGCGTTTCGGTTTTAAGGCGAACGACTGGGCGTATGAAAAGGCCGCAAGCCTGAACTTCGTTAAGGACCGGGGCGTTTTGTTCGCGCTGGTCACCATGGTGCTGTGCGCCGCCTTCGTGGCGTGGTTCAGGACGCTGGGCTACGTGCTGGCCTCGTTTCTCCTGTGCTTCGCCGTCATGGTCCTGATCGGGAAGCGCAACCTGGTGCAGATGCTCCTGATTTCGGCGCTGGTGCCGCTTTGCATGTGGCTTTTGTTTTATCTGCTGCTCAAGGTGAATATCCCCATGGGCCCGCTGACCTTCGTCCGGGATTTCGTCGACGACATTTTATAGGAGGCGCAAGATGGATTTTCAGCTTCTTCTCTCAAGCTACGCCTCGGTGTTCACCAATTTGCAGGTCGTCCTCATGACGCTGCTCGGCGCCTTCGGGGGCATCCTGCTCGGCGCGATCCCCGGCATGACCGCCACCATGGGCGTGGCGTTGCTGGTGCCCTTCTCCTTCGGCATGGACCTCATCCCGGCCGTGGGGCTGCTGCTGGGCATTTATTGCGGCGGCATGTACGGCGGCTCCATCTCGGCGATCCTCATCCACACGCCGGGCACGCCCTCCGCGGCCGCGACGCTGATTGACGGCTATCCCATGACCCAGAAGGGCCAGGGGGGGTACGCGCTGTCCGTGGCGATGTTCTCCTCCTTCTGCGGGGGCATCATCGGGGCGCTGATCATGACCTTCGCCTCCCCGGTCATCGCCAGGGCCGCCATGAACTTCAACTCCGGCGAGATGTTCATGCTGGCCGTCTTCGGCCTTTCGGTGATTATCGCGATCTCGGGCAGGAGCGTGGTCAAGGGCCTGATCTCGGGCTTCCTGGGCATGACGCTCTGCACCGTGGGGCTGGACCCCACCAACGGCCTCCCCCGGTTTATCACCCGCTCCCAGACGGGCCTTTACGAGGGGTTCGCCTTCATCCCGGCGTTAATCGGCATGTTCGCCGTCGCCGAGGTCATCGCGGGCGTTGAGCGGATCGTGCGCGGCACGGAGCGGCACGCCGTCTCCCACGAGAAGATCACCCGCGTCCTGCCGGACGGCGGGACCATCGGCAGGATATGGCCCAACATCCTGTCCGGGGCCCTGATCGGCACCTTCGTCGGCGCGATCCCCGGCGCGGGGGGCGATATCGCGGTGTTCGTGAGCTATGGCGCCAACAAGAGCTTTTCCCGCCAGCCCGAAAAATGGGGCACGGGCATCCCCAACGGCGTGGCGGCGACGGAGTCGGCGAACAACGGCTGCTCGGGCGGCGCGATGATCCCGCTTCTGGCGCTGGGCGTGCCGGGGGACGCGGTGACGGCCGTCTTGCTCGGCGCGTTCATCATGAAGGGCATCCAGCCCGGCCCCATGATGTATGTGTCGGAGCTGCCCACGGTTTACGGGGTTTTCGCCGCGCTGATGCTCGCCAACCTGGCCATGCTGCTGGTCGGCTGCGCGGGCGTGCGCTTCTTCGCGAAGATCGTCTCGGTGGAAAAGACGGTGCTCTATCCCATCATCCTGGTCGTCTCGCTGCTGGGCGCGTTCTCCATCAACAAGAACGTCTTTGACCTGGGCGTCTGCGTGGGGTTCGGCGTCTTCGGCTGGCTGATGAACAAATACGAGTTCCCGCTTTCCCCCATCCTGCTGACCCTCATTCTGGGGCCGATGTGCGAACAGAACTTCGTCCGGTACATGAACCTCAATCACGGCGATTTCACCCGGATTTTCCATTCCCCCATCGCCATGACGTTCCTCGGGCTCGCGGTCCTCTCCATCCTTTATTCTATATGGAACCAGGGCAGGATCAACCGGCTTCAGGCGGCGGAGGCCGAGCGCGCGTAGGCGGAAACGTTCCTGCCGCCCCTCATGCCCTGCGGGGCAGGGGGCGGCGTTTTTTTGAGTACGGCTTCCCACGCTCTTTTCAAACGCTCCCCGCTTCATTTCGCGTCCTCCGTTATATTTTTACAATGGAAGGGGGGATAACGTATCTTTTGCTTTATCGTTGCTTATACACCTCGCGGCGGTGCGCAATTTTCACCACAAGGACGATCAGGGCGCTGTCCTCAATCCGGCAGACGACGCGATAATCGCCCACCCGGTATCTCCAGAACTCCGGCAGCGTCCCTTCCAGCGCGTCTCCCCTCATGCGCGGGGCCGGAAGCCTGGCGATTTCCTTCATAATACGCCCTTATTCTCTCCGCGACAGGCCGGTCAAGCTTTTTCAGCATACGCCGCGCCGCTTCGGTATAGTCAACTCGCCACGCGTTCATCCAATTCCCTGTCTATCTCTTCCTGAGAATAGGTTTTCATCCTCCCCGCGTCGACCTCCGCGCATATCTGCACGGCGTCCGTGTAGTCCTCCCAATCCTCAAGATACCGTTCCAGCGCCTCAGCCATCATGGAGCTTGTATCCCCGTTCGTTTTTTTCTGCCATGCGCCAACGCGTTTTTCCATTTCCGGCGTAAGTTCTATTGTCATTATTGCCATTTTTTTGCCTCCGTTTGTGACATGCTTCTCTCCATGTATTTTATCACCGGTTTTTCGTTATGGGCTTGTCCCCCTTCCCCGCCAGCCATGCTATAATAATCTTTTGTTTGAGATTTCGTTTGGGAGGACATGATCTTTTCTATGAGGGGACATCCGCGTCTTCAGTTGCTGCACCATCCTTCGCACCATCCGCATCAGGTGGATATGCTCCACGGCTCCCTGCTGGACAAGATTTTGCTCTTCGCCCTGCCCCTGGCGGCCAGCACTATCCTGCAACAGCTCTTCAACTCGGCGGACGTGGCCGTCGTGGGACGGTTTGACAGCCGCCAGGCCCTCGCCGCGGTGGGCAGCAACGGCGCCGCCATCAACCTGCTGGTCAACCTGTTCGTGGGGATCTCCATCGGGGCCAACGTCGTCATCGCCGGCTACATCGGCCAGGACGAGCGGCGGAAAATCATGGACGCCGTGCACACCGCCATCTCCCTGGCGCTCATCAGCGGCCTCCTCCTGCTGGCCTGGGGCCTGGTGATGGCCCGCCCCCTGCTGGAGGTCATGAACGTGCCGGAGGACGTGATGGAGCTCTCCGTGCTGTACCTGAGGATCTACTTCCTGGGGATGCCGTTCATCATGCTCTACAACTTCGGCGCCGCCGTGCTGCGCAGCAAGGGGGACAGCCAGCGGCCCCTGGTGTGCCTGGCCGTCTCCGGCGTAATCAACGTCATCCTCAACCTCATCCTGGTGATTGTCTTTCACCTCGGCGTGGCCGGGGTGGGCATCGCGACGGTGATCTCCAACGCCATCAGCGCGGGCATGGCGCTGCGCTTCCTCGTGGGGGAGGAGGAACCCTTCCGTCTCTGCTGGTCCCGGCTCTCGATGAAGAAGGAGCACGCGGTGCGCATGCTGCGCATCGGGCTGCCCGCCGGGATGCAGGGCGTGGTGTTCTCCATCTCCAACATCTGCATCCAGGCGGCCATCAATGGCTTTGGCTCCGCGGCGTCCGCGGGCTCGGCCACGGCGCTCAGCTTCGAGTTTATCACCTACTACATCGTCACCGCCTTCACCCAGGCGGCCGTCACCTTCACCAGTCAGAACTACGGCGCGGGGGACGTTGAGCGGTGCCGGCGCGTCTTCCGCCTCAGCCTGGGATCGAGCGTCCTCATCACGGGGCTGGCCTGCGCCGCGTGCTTGGTCTGGCGGCAGGAGCTTCTGGGCGTCTACACGCGGGACCCCCTGGTCCTCGCCTTCGCGGAGGTGCGCATGGTTCACGCCGTGGCCCTCGTCTGGCTGTGCAGCTTCTATGAGATCAGCGGCGGCGCGCTGCGCGGCATGGGCTGCTCCATGCTGCCCACGGTGATCACGCTGGTGGGGTGCTGCGCGTTCCGCCTGGCGTGGGTCTATGGGGTGATCTGGGGCATGGGGGGCGGCTTTGCGCTGTTGATGGACGCCTATCCCATCACCTGGGTCCTCACCGGCGCGGCCACGCTCATCGCGTACTTCCGCGTCCGAAAGCGGGCCTTTGGGCTCTTCGGGACCGAAAGCGCAAGGGACTAAGCAGCCCCCTGAACCCCCCGCGAGGGAGAGGCAGGGACAAATAAGCCCAGCTTGCGCCGAAGCCCGCGGGCTTCACGTAAGCTGAGCCTCTGACAGACCTCACGCCAGAGGGGAGCCACCGGCCCCCATTCGCAGCGTCCTGTCATTGACGGTCCATCAGACCTTCGTAGAGGGTGTCCGTCCACGCCGCGTCAATATGCCGCTGCATGGCCTCCCGAGCCTTCTCAGGTTGATGGTCTCGAACCATGCGGTAGATTTCCTCATGTTCCGCGGTATAGGTGTCGAGAACCGCCTTGGGGAGCTTGCCGTATTTCACGCGCAGCTGATCCATTTCCTCCTGGACGGAGGACAATATCCTTGTCAGGAGCTTGTTGTTCGCGATCTCGGCCAGCATCCTGTGAAAACCCGCGTGTCCCTCGGTGATGTTCTCCCCAGGAACGGCCTCAAGCGACTTCTTTAGCTGCTCCACCTGTTCCTGGGAGGCATGGCGGGCCGCAAGGAAGGCCACATGTCCCTCCAGGAGGTCCCTTACATCCTTCAGCTCCCAGAGAGACTTTGCCCCCATCACTGAGGCGCCAAGCAGAGGGCTGTTGATGTTGGATATCGCATCCTCGGTGATGAATGTGCCGTTGCCCCGGTGGGCCTCAACGATATGAGCCAGGGAAAGGGCTTTCAACACCTCACGGATACAATTCCTGCTGACCTGGAACTGCTGCGACAGGGAGAGCTCCCCCGG
>JAFUYV010000250.1 GCA_017476945.1 Fretibacterium sp. | reverse complement strand
GGCCTGCACTACGACTCCGAGGGCAAGCTCCAGAACTACGTAAAAGCCGAGGTTGTGGACGGCAGGCTGACCATCAGGCAGGGCTCGACGGCGGGCAGCGACGAGATCTCCCTGTCGGGCGCGACGGCGCTGAACGCGCTGAAGATGAGCACCACCTACAAGGGGCTCTATCAGATCGGCCTGGAGACCACGTCGGACAACTACGGCATCAGCGGCGAGCTGGAGTTCGACTCCCAGACGTTCCTTGACGCGATGGAGGAGAACCCCGAGGAGACGGAGCAGCTCATGCTGGCCTTTGCCAAGCAGATGGACACCCAGGTGAAGTCGATGCTCCAGTCCTCCGGAGGCTACTCTGGGACGCTGAAGACGGAGATCTCGAACATCGAGACGCAGCTCACCAGCATCGACGAGTATTTGCAGAAGTTCCAGGACCGTCTGGACCGCATGGAGGAGTCCCTTCGCACGCAGTACGCCGCGGCGGAGGAGCGAATTTCTCAGCTCTCGCAGCAGGCCAGCGCCATCTCCGGCATCCTGAGCCAGCTCAGTGGGTACGCCAACAACAGTGGTTCATAAGCGTCGTGAGACGAGAGAGGGATAGCCGCCGGAGGCGTGGCTATCCCTTTTGTTTTTTAACGGCAGGGAGGGTATGTCGTTGCGGTACACACAACGTTATGGTTCACCGCTTGGGGAGATTTTGCTCATCGCGGACGGGGAGGGCCTGACCGGCCTTTATTTTGAAGGGCGGGACGGCTGTCACTCCTGCGCGGAGCAGGAGGAGCGGACGCTGCCCGTTTTTGGACGGGCGGCGCGGTGGCTGGACGCGTATTTCTCCGGCCGGGAGCCGGACTTCACACCCCCGCTGCATATCACAGGCACGGATTTTCAAATGGCGGTCTGGAGGCTTCTGCTTCAGATCCCCTACGGCGCGACCACGACCTATGGGGAGCTTGCCCGCAGAATGGCCGCGCAAAGGGGCGTTGCGCGCATGGCGGCGCAGGCCGTGGGCGGCGCGGTGGGGAGCAACGCGATATCCATCATCATCCCCTGTCACCGCGTCGTGGGGGCGCACGGAAACCTCACGGGCTACGGCGGGGGCATCGACAGAAAGGTGAAGCTCCTGACGCTGGAAAAGGTGGATATGGCGCGGTATTATGTCCCAAAGAAGTGCTTAAGGAATGGATAAGGGGAAGGGATGACCGGCATGGAACATTATTTCGACGAGATCGTGAACATCATCGAGCGGCTGCGAGCGCCGGGGGGCTGCCCCTGGGACCGCAAGCAGACCCTTGAGACCCTGCGCACCCCCATCACGGAAGAGGCCTACGAGCTGGCGGACGCCATCACCCGCGGGAACATGGACGCGGTGAAGGAGGAGGCGGGCGACGTCCTGCTCCAGGTCGTGTTCGTGGCGTCCCTGGCCCGCAGCCAGGGCGCGTTTGAGATGCGGGACGTGGTGAGGGCGATCTGCGACAAGCTCATCCGCCGCCACCCTCACGTCTTCGGCACGGCGGACGCGAGGGACGCGGACGAGGTCCTCCGCAACTGGGAGCGCATCAAGAAGGAAGAACGGCGCGAAAAGCACGAGGACCTCTCCATCCTGGCTGGCGTCCCCGACGGACTGCCGCCGCTCCTCAAGGCCAACCGGCTCCAGGGCAAGGCCGCCCACGTGGGCTTTGACTGGCCGAAGGGGGACTCCGCCCCGCTGTTCGCCAAGCTGGACGAGGAGGTCGGCGAGCTGAAGGAGGCCGCCAGCCGCGGCGACGCACGGGACATGGAGGACGAGCTGGGCGATGTGCTGTTCATGGCGGTGAACCTGGCGCGATACCTGAAGGTTGACCCCGACGCGGCGCTGTCGCGGGCCTGCGCCAAGTTCAAGGCGCGCTTCCAGCTCATGGAGCGGATGGCCGCGGAGGAGGAAAAGGACGGCGGCAAGCCCCTCTCCGGCCGCACGCTGGAGGAGCTGGATGCCTTGTGGGACCGGGCAAAGGAGCGATTGAAACATTAAACTCACGTCGATGACGGAGTGCCGCCTTTGGTTCCGGAACGCTTATCCTGTCGTGGGAGGTGAGGGCATGAGAGGCAGTTTTGAGCTGATGAACAGAGCCGGCGTGGAAGGGCTTGTCCAGGATCTTTTTGCAGAATATCCGGGGAATACCGTCTCAGAGGATGATGCGATTTCTCCGGATCTGGCCGGGCTTGTCCTGTTTGACGCGCCGCTGATGGGTGTGGCTTCCGCGAAGGATTCCCTGTTTCAGGATTACAAGAAGGCAGAAATTATAGGCCCCTGGTATATGGGGCCGGAGGAATGGCTGCCGGGGGCCAAGTCGGTTGTCTCTATTTTCTTTCCCTTCACGGAGCGCGTCCGTAGGGCCGAGCGTGCCCGTGCCTTTGAGACTTCTCCCGAATGGCAGCATGGCAGGGTTGAGGGGCAGAACTTTATCTCCGCCTTCACCGGCGAACTCTGCCGGCGTCTTCGCGAGGGCGGAGTTCGCTGCTGCGCGCCGTCCATCGATGCGCGGTTCCGTTTGTTTGCGGCGGGGAAGGGATTGGAAGCCTATCCGGAGGCCAAAGAGACGACGTTTGGAAGCAACTGGTCCGAGCGCCACGCGGCCTACGCCTGCGGCCTTGGGACCTTCAGCCTGTCAAGGGGCGTCATCACGCGAAGGGGCATGGCCGGCCGCTTCTCAAGCGTGATCCTTGACGGGGAGCTCGAAGCGGACAAGCGCCCTTATACGGGCCTTGATGATTATTGTATTCACTGCGGGCTGTGCGCCCGGAGGTGCCCGGTGGGCGCGATCTCCCCTGAGAGGGGAAAGGATCATGTTCCTTGTTCTGAACGGCTGGCCTGGTCGCGAGAAAAGTACGCCCCGCGCTATGGCTGTGGCAAGTGTCAGACCGCCGTCCCCTGCGAGTTCAGGAACCCCGCGGAAAACTGACGGGCCGATGGAATGGATCAAGGCGAAAACCCTTCTGAACCGCGTGAAGTGGGGGAACGAATGGTTCGGCGTGGCTTGCTGGTTGTAAGCGGCAAAAGGGGGAGAGGCGCGTATTCTTGAGGATGACCGTACCATTGTCTATGGCACGTGTCGTGGCCCCATCACGTATCAGAGTGCTCTGGGTGGATCGATTACGATTCCGGGAATCATGATTGAGTCTTACAAACTGCTGGACTAGTGGGCATAGCTACAGGGGCGCGCGAAACAGCGCCGGAAGGCGGAGGGCGCTGGAGGCCGAGGTGGCGGCATTAGTCCGGCGAACTGGCAAATGCTGTTTGCAAAAAGGACAAAAGAGCCGGGCGGGTTTTCTGCGTCTGGCTCTCTTGCAATTCTCCCTGAGGGATGAAAAAGGCGCTCTCAGGCTGGGACGCTTGCCCTTTGGCCTGTAGCAGCCATGCCGGAAACAGTGGAAGGAAAGGAGGCCTGGAACGGCGCCTCGTCCGGCAGCTCCACCATACGGCGCGCAAGGGGCTCTATTTCGCCAAGCGCATCGGCAGCCGCCTCGTTTAATCCCGCCATAATGCTTTCATATACGTTGTTCATCTTCTGCCTCCTGTCAGATTTTGTTCAAGAAGCTCAATCAAATTCTTGATGTTCTTACATTCCTGTGCTGAGAGGTTGTCCTTTTCGTTCTTGGGGTACACTGTAATTAAATAGGTAACGTCCCACTTATCAAAATCCACATAACAGACGCGCACACTTCCACGCTTGCCCCTGTTCGGGAAAGCGAAACGCATTTTACGGAGTTTTCCTGTCCCCTGGATGACAGGCCATCCTTTGGGAGCCTTCATGATTTCCAACTCAAGAGTTCTCAGTTCATTATCTGTAAAACCAAGCCTGTCCCAGCACTTTGAAAATTCGCGTGTCTGCACAAAAGTCCGACGCATCATCTCCGCCCCTTCTCAATATTATAGCATTGTCTCGTTCCGCCTCATTGTGCTTCTCTCTTCTCCATTCCCCCGGCCTCTGTGGGCTGACACGCGCGGCGACGGCTACGCTTAATATAAGCAGAGGAAAGCAAACATCCCTTAAAAAGGGGCTTGACTTTTTATGCACAATGCGAAACGCTTTTGAGCAG
>JAFUYV010000249.1 GCA_017476945.1 Fretibacterium sp. | reverse complement strand
GGACTATAACCTCGCGTTGAGAAACAGTAGGATTGATGGGATGAGGGAGGGTGAACTCAGGGGTGAACTCAGGGGCAAGCGCGAGGGAATACAGGAAGGCAAAATCGAGGCATTGTCTGCCCTTGTCCGCAACGGCCTTCTCACGCTACGGTACGCGGCCATGACGGCAAATATCACCGAGGAGCAGTTCGCGGCGCAGATGAGCGCGGCGCCGCGGTGAACGCAAGGCGGCGGGGAGGGCGTGCCGTTTTGTGTTTCCCTTCCCTCCTCTTCCCTGGCCTGCGGATGGCCTATAATGTGGGAAGGCTGGGACGCCCGGCCCACCTGAAGCAAAGGAGATGGCAGGCATGAAGGATACGGAGACCGGCAGGGCCCACGGCCCGCAGGAGGGCTTTATCTGCCGGACAAGGGTCCGTTACGGTGAGACGGACAGGATGGGCGTCGCCTATTACGGGCGGTACGTGGACTGGTTTGAGATGGGGCGGACGGAGTTCTGCCGTGCCCACGGGCGGAGTTACGCCGAGTGGGAGGCGGAGGGCGTCCTGCTGCCGGTGGTGGAGGCCCATTGCCGCTACAAGTCCTCCCTGTTCTACGACGACGAGATCGAGATTGAGACCCGCGTCAGCGCGCTCTCAAAGGTCAGTGTCACCTTCGCGTGCCGGGTCTTTCGGGCGGCGCAGGGCTCCTCCGCCCGCCGCCTGGCCGCCGAGGGCTACACGCGCCACGCCTTCACCTCGCCCGACGGCAAGCTCATTCGGGGCGGGAACCCCCTCGAGGCCTGGCTGAGGGAGAAACTTGAGGGGACGGAGCAGGGCGGCTGATTAAAACAAGCCCCACCTGTGAAGGCGGGGCGCTGCACGTGAAACACGTGATATCTTCTTAATGGAGCCGGCGAACAGATTCGAACTGTTGACCTGCGCATTACGAGTGCGCTGCTCTACCTCTGAGCCACGCCGGCCTTACAAAAAGTTATTTTATCAGCCCCGTTCGGTTTTGACAAGAGGCAGGAGCGGCCTGTTCTAACAAAAAGCTCCCCCTTATAACCCTGACGTTGGCGACGTCAAAGAAAGGGCGTGAACACAATGTTCCCACTGTTGAGGGAATTACCTCACAACTCCGCGGCGGGCTTTTCTTGCAAATCCCCCGTCTCTTCGCTATACTTAACCTGTCCCCCGGCGCGGGGGCTCAGTCCTGTGCGGCGAAGGCCCGTGAACCCTGTCAGGCCCGGAAGGGAGCAGCAGTAAGCGGTGTCCTTTGGGTGCCACGGGGCCGCTGGGCTCCCGCAGCGGGGGACATTTTTATGAACGAAGACCGGAAAGGGGGAGCAGAGGGTGGACGACGTTGAGAAGGAAGCCCTGCCCTATCGCATCGAACACGACTCCATGGGCGAGGTGCGCGTGCCCGTGGACCGCTATTGGGCCGCCCAGACGGAGCGCAGCCGCCAGAACTTCAGGATCGGTGTGGGCATCGAGACCATGCCGCGGGAGATTATCCACGCCTTCGGGATCTTGAAGCGCGCCGCCGCGATGGCCAACCACACCCTGCGGCCGGAGCGCATGACGGACGGGAAGCTGGACGCCATCACCCAAGCCGCCGGTGAGGTCGCGGCGGGGAAGCTGGACGGGCATTTCCCGCTGGTCGTCTGGCAGACGGGCTCCGGCACGCAGTCCAACATGAACGCCAACGAGGTCATCGCGAACCGCGGCAGCGAGATCGCGGGCCAGCCTGGCCTGCTGCATCCCAACGACGACGTGAACATGTCCCAGTCCTCCAACGACACGTTCCCCACAGCCATGCACATCGCCGCGGCGCTCATCCTGGAGGACCGCCTGCTCCCCGCCATCGACGGCCTGACCGCCACCTTCCGCCGCCTGGAGGCGGAGAACGAGGGGGTGGTGAAGTCCGGCCGCACCCACCTTCAGGACGCCACGCCCATCGCCTTTTCCCAGGAGATTTCCGGCTGGCGGAGCAGCCTGGAGCGTGACCGCGCCATGATCGCCTCGGCGCTGCCGTTCCTCCATGAGCTGGCCCTCGGCGGAACCGCCGTCGGCACGGGCCTGAACGCCCCGGAGGGGTTTGACTCCGCGGCCGCGCGGGCGGTGTCCGAGCTGACGGGCAAGCCCTTCGTCCCCGCGGAGAACAAGTTCCACGCGCTTACGTCGAAGGACGAGCTGGCCTTTGCCCACGGCGCGATGAAGGCACTGGCCTGCGACATGATGAAGATCGCCAACGACGTGCGCTGGCTGGCCTCCGGGCCAAGGCTGGGCCTGGGCGAGATCCGCATCCCGGAGAACGAGCCTGGTTCCTCCATCATGCCGGGCAAGGTCAATCCCACGCAGTGCGAGCAGGTCACGATGGTGGCCGTTCAGGTGATGGGCAACGACGTGGCCGTGAGTATGGCGGCGTCGCAGGGCAATTTTGAGCTCAACGTCTTCATGCCGGTTCTCGCCTACAACTTCCTCCAGTCCGCGCGGCTTTTGTCGGAGTCCATCGTCTCGTTCAACGAGCGCTGCGCCTCCGGCATCACCGCGGACCGGGAGCGGATGCGCCGCAACCTGCACGGCTCCCTGATGCTGGTGACGGCACTGAATCCCTACATTGGCTATGAGAACGCGGCCCGGATGGCGAAGCTGGCCTTCAAGGAGGGACTTTCGCTGAAGGAGGCCTGCGCGCGCCTGGGCTACCTGACGCCGGAGCGGTTCAACGAGGTCTTCCACCCTGAGCAGATGATCTGATCCGGTGGGTGTGGGCATGTACGAATTCTCGCTGACGCGGTCGGTGAACAACGCGGTCCTGAGCCTGTGCGAGAAGTCGGGCTGGAGCCGTGTGCGGCACATTGTGCTGAAGATCGGCGGCCTGCGAAAGGTCAACCTTGAGCTGATGGCCTTCATCTTCAGCGTGATCTCGAAGGGGACCCAGACGGAGGGCGCGAATTTCTCCATTATGGAGCTGCCCGTCATCTTCCGCTGCCGCTCCTGCGGCCGCGACGCCCCCGGTGAGATCACGGAGGAGGAGTCCCGCCGGACCCTGGAGTTCGCCTGTCCGCTCTGCGGCAGCCGGGACGTGGAGCTTCTTTCGGGCCTTGAGCTTGCCATCGAGCTGCTTGAGGTTGAGAAGGAGCAGGAATAAAACACTAAGGAGACAGAAAAATGCCGGAGCCGGTAGGAACCCCACCTCGGGAAAATGGAATTTTGGAGCGGCTCTCGCCCCGCCAGCGGGAGGCCGTGACATATGTGGACGGCCCGCTGCTCATCCTCGCCGGGGCAGGGAGCGGCAAGACCCGCGTCCTCACCCATAAGATCGCCTGGCTGATCGCGGAGGGCCTGGTGCGGCCGTGGGAAATCCTGGCCGTGACGTTCACCAACAAGGCGGCGGGCGAGATGAGGGAGCGCGTCATGGCCCTGGCCCCGGACGGAGCGGACAAGGTGGGGGTCAGCACGTTCCACGCCTTCGGGCTCCGCTTCCTGTTCCGCAACCGCGAGGCGGTGGAACGCCGAACCGGCCTGCGTCAGGGTTTTGCCGTGTTCGACCGGGGGGACAGCCGCGCGCTCATCCAGCAGATCATGACGCGCATGGGCATGAACATCAAGGAGACCAGCCCCGCGTCCGTGCTGGAGGCCGTGTCCCGCGACTGGGCGTCCTGGTCGCCCGGCCCGCGCGAGTCCCTTCTGGAGGGGCTGTACCTTGACATCGCGAGGGAGTACCGGCGCGAGCTGCGGCAGCGCAACGCCGTGGACTTCGACGACCTGATGGTCCTCCCTCTGGACGTCCTGTCCCGCGACGAGGAGCTGCGCCGGAAGGAGCAGGCGCGGATACGCTGGCTTCTTGTGGATGAGTACCAGGACGTCAACCGGCCGCAGTCCCTCCTGCTGCGCTATCTGGTGGGGAAGGGCCCGTCCGACGGGGGCGGCACGCTGAACGTCGTGGGCGACCCCGACCAGTCCATCTACGGCTGGCGTGGCGCGGACATCGGCATGATCCTGAACTTCGAGAAGGACTTCAGCACGGAGGGCCTGCCGGCCAAGACCATCGTCCTGGACGAGACCTACCGCTCCACGGGCAATATCCTGAGCGCCGCGAACGCCCTCATCCGCAACAACGCCGCCCGCATGAAGAAGGACCTCAAGACCTCCCGCGGGGCGGGTGAGAAGGTCTACACCCTCATGGCGAACAGCGACCTCCAGGAGGCGGGCTTCATCACGGCGGAGATTGAGCGCCTGCGGACGGACTTTGGCTACGACTACGGGGATGTCGCCGTGCTTTATCGCCAGAACGCCATGAGCCGCCTCTACGAGCAGCAGTTTCTTGAGATGGGCGTCCCCTACCGCATCGTGCGCGGCGTGGCGTTCTACGAGCGGAAGGAGGTCCGCGACGTGCTGGCCCTGCTGCGTCTGGCGCTGAACCCGGACGACCAGACCTCCTTTGAGCGCGCCGCGGGCTTCGCCGTCAAGGGGCTGGGACCCAAGCGGCGCGAGGACTGGAACGCCTGGCTCTCCTCGGGCGCGATTTCAACCTCTCCGCCGGAGGTCTTCTGGCAGGCCGTGTCAGAGGGGGCCTGGCCGGTGAAGGGCGCCGCCGGGCAGGCCGCCGCGCAGTTTGCCGCCCACATGTCCCGGCTGCTGGCCGTCTCCAGGGAGGGCATCGGCCCCTCGGTGGACTACGTGCTGCACGACATGGGCTACGAGGACTACCTGAGGACGAAGGAGCCCGAAGGCTGGGAGGAGCGGCTTGACAACGTGATGGAGCTGCGGTCCGTCGTGCCGGAGGGGAACCTGGCCGAGGCACTGGCGGAGGCGGCGCTCTTCACGGACGCGGACACGCAGGAGCCGGGCGCGGCGAACGCCGTGGGGCTTCTGACGCTCCACGCGGCCAAGGGGTTGGAGTTCCCCGTGGTGTTCCTCGTTGGGATGGAGGAGGACGTGTTCCCAACCGCGCGAGCCAAGGACCAGCCGGACCAGCTCGAGGAGGAGCGGCGGCTGTGCTATGTGGGGATGACCCGCGCGGAGGAGCGGCTGTACCTCACGGCGGCGCGGAGCCGCCGGCTCTACGGCACGACGATCGAAAAGGGGTTCTCGCGGTTCCTGTTCGAGATCCCCGACGAGTACAAGAACGTGGACGACCGGGGCGGAGAGGAGCGCGGCTATGGCGGCGGCTATGGAGGGGGGCGGCGCTATGGCGGCGGCTACGGCCGTGGGGGTTACGGGGGACGTCGGGGCTGGTAAGTCCACCGTGGCCCGGCTGATGGAGGCCGCGGGGGGCGTCCGCCTCGACGCGGACGCCATAGCCTTGGGCCTGTGGCGGCGTGAGGACGTGCGGGGGGCCGCCGTGGCCCGTTGGGGCAGGGGCATCCTCGGCGCCGGCGGGGAGGTCGTTCGCAGCGCGGTGGCGGAGCGTATCTTCTCCGACCCCGTTAAACACCGCTGGTGCTGCGCCCTGCTCCACCCCCTCGTGATGGAGGAGCTGAGACGCCGCGTTGCGGAGCTTGACCCGCCGCGTTGGGCGGTTGTCGAAATTCCCCTGCTCTATGAAGCGGGCAGGCCCGATTGGCTCAACTCCGTCGTCTTTGTGACGGCCCCGTGGGACGTGCGCGTGGAACGCTGCCGCGCCCAGCGGGGCTGGGACGAGGCGGAGCTCCGCCGCCGGGAGGGGTATTTCCTGCCCTCCAGAGAGCGGATGAACAAAAGCGATTTTGTCATCAGCAATGCCGGGGATAG
>JAFUYV010000248.1 GCA_017476945.1 Fretibacterium sp. | reverse complement strand
TGTACATGCAGATTGACACGGATCAAAAGCTACTCATTCTCCTCCTGAAGTATCTGATCCAGATCAAAGAGGCTGGAGATATCCAAAAGCAGGATCAGCCGGTCATCCGTGGGCTTGGCCACCCAGAGGACGTAGCGCCTGTCCATCGCCGAGGACAGCTTTGTGGCCGGCTCAAGCTGCGTGTCGTAGATCGTGCGCACCTCGCGGACCGCGTTCACAATGATGCCAAAGGTAACGTCGTTCACGGAGAGGACAATGATACGGGCCTCGTCCGTCAGCGGGGTCGTCGCCATGCCGATCTTAAGCTGCATGTCGAACACCGGGACGATGGTGCCCCTCAGGTTGATGACCCCGCGGATATACATAGGCGCGTTGGGCACCCTCGTGATGAACGACGGGACCCGCACGATCTCACGAACGATATTCACATCCACGCCAAAGTTCTCCCTGCCCAGCGTGAACACGAGGTTGATATGCTCTTCTCCCAGGGATTCGACGTCAATATCCTTAAGGTCCTGCTGGGGATTGTTGACAACTTCCACGTTCTCAGTTTTAACCTGTTCAGCCAAAACCCGTTCGCCTCCTTACGAAAGCTGCGCGCTTCCGTTCTTCCGCGCCGATGGGGCGGGACCTGTCATTTCTTATAGCTTGTATTATAACGCATATTTAAGGATTGAGGAGGGGCGCGCAGTCCGGCAGAGGATAGCCGGGCAGCACTGCGGGGACCATCAGCCTCATGCCGAGGGGCACGATGTACCCCGGCTCCCCCGCGGCGTTCAGCCACACGGGATAACCGTCACGCGTGACGGTCCCCAACCTCCCCAGATTATGCCGGGGACGCACATCCATCAGGAAGGGGCTGGGGCAGTCCGGCTCGTTGATCACGGCGGGCGGCGCGCCCCAGAAGCCGCAGGCGGCGGACGCCCCCAGCGCAAGGATCCAACAGAGGGCCCAAAAGATCAGGGGCAGCCGGCTCATCGTGGAAGCACGACCTCTCCCATCCAGTAATATCCCCACGCCGTTGACTGCTGCGCGAGGACGGGCATATCCTCCTCATACCAGACGAGCTTGTTGCGCTTCACCATCCGCGTGATATCATAGAGCTCCCTTTTCAGCGCGCTCTGAGCCGTCTCGGACTCCCGGCGCGCCACCTGATACCAGCTGCGCCCCGTCCAGACGTAGATCACCTGCGGCGAGCTGCCCTTCCACGCCACGGGGACCGCGGGGTTGTGCAGCACACCGATGCGGTCCACGCTGCCCTTCCACGAGCCCACCGCCATAAAGCGCGTGTTGTAGATCCAGTCCGGGACCCACGTTGAATAGGACTGCCCCTGCGCAAGGCGGGAGGCGGGAGGCGCGGACTGCTGGACGGCCATCGTCTCCACGTTGGGCAGCCGGCGAAGTTCCGACACCTGCGCGGATTGCACCCACGGGGCGATGCCCGCCATGGAGGGGACCACCGACCCAACGATGTAGTTTGTCGGCATCAGGTTGGGACCGCTGGCCGAGCCATACACCCAAACACCGTCGGCGTTCTTTCGGACGGGGTAGCCGTCGAAGGTCACGTACCAGCCCTCGGGCATGTTGTAGGGCCGGTAGACGTAAAACTGCATCCCCGCGTAGGACGGCTGGGCGACCAGCAGGGGCTCCGTCACGTAGACCTTCGCCTCGGCCGTAAGCCCCCCCCAAACCAGGGCGGGGAGCGCCAGGAAAAGGGCGAAGGACCGCCGCAAAGAATAAGGCATAACCATTCCCTCCTCAGCTCAATAGGGCCATGACGGGCGCACCAGGGTTATTCGCCCCAGCCAGGCGTACCCCCAGCCGGCAACGTAGCGGGCCAGAGCGGCTGTGTCCTCCTCGCGCCAGGAGCCGCCGCTCTCGTTCACCTGGACGGTTAGCTCGTAGAGCTTGCTGCGCAGCCCGTCAAGGGGGCGCGCCCCGCCCTCCCTGGCCGTGATCTGATACCAGCGGCGGCCTGTCCAGACGTAAATCGCCTCGGGCCGGTCCCCGCTCCACGCCACCGGGGCGGCCGGCTTACTCAGGACACCCATGCGGTCCACGCTCTTCCCCCACTTCCCAACGGCGAGGAAGGCGGGGTTCCGCATCCATGGGGCCGCGTAGGCTTCCCCATAGCGGGCGGGGCCTTGCGCAGGCAGCGAGGCAGGGGACTCCGCCAGGTCCGGTCTCTTGACAGGCCCCAGTCCCACCAAGGAGGGGACCACCGCTCCCACAATATGCCCCGTCGCGACAAAGTTTGAGCCGTTCTTTGAGCCGTAGCGCCACACGCCGCCGCTGTCCTTGTAGACGAGGTAGCCGTCATAGGTCGCGTACCACCCCTTGGGGACACCGGCGGGTTGGTAGACGCAGAATTGCATCCCGCTGTAAGCTGGCTGGGTGACCAGCAGCGCCCCGGAGGGGACGCCGGGCTCCGCTGCCCCCGCAGGACCGGCAAGACACCACAGGAGCCCCGCGGCAGCCAGCAGTTTTCCGAACTTTTTACACATCCGCGTCACCTCCAGAGGAAGCGCCCTGCCCTACGGGGGGAAGGGGTGCGCTCCCTCCCCCGGCGGGGGGCACAGTCTCAGCCTCACCCGGCATGACCTGCCCCACGGGCGGCAAGTACTCAAGCCTCGGCGTGGGCGGCGTCTCCGGGACGGGGTTCTGCGGGGCCGCCGGCTGCTGCTGTTCCACCGGAGCCTCCCGCACCTCCGCCGCTTTTTTGGGGGCCGCCGTTTTTTTCCTGCTGGAGGACTTCTTCGCCGTGGTCTTCCTGGCCGCCGTCTTCTTCGCGGCCGCCGGTTTGGAGACGGCGTTCTGAGGCGCCTGCGGGGGCTGGTACGTGACGGCCTGCGGGGACGGCACCGGCAGAGGCGGCTGGTACGCGGGGCCGGAGTTCACCTGCGCCGCCGCGCTTCCCTGAGGGATGGTGGAGGGCGGGATATAGACGGGCTGCTCCGGCTCACCATCCGGGACCGCGCTGTCCATCGTGGGAGGAACGTAGACGGACGGATGCCACGCGTCGCCGTCCTGGGGCATCGCCCCCGGCTCCGGGGGCGTGTAGATGGGGACCTTGGGGAGCTCCGGGTCGAGCGCCGGACGGGAGGGGCGCGGACGGGCCTGGGGCGCATCCGGCGGGATGATGGTGACGCCCTGCCCCGCCGGGCCCATCACAGTATCCGTGGGCACGGGGTAAACCCGCGCCGGGCGCTTGGGGTCCCACAGCGGTGTCTTGCCGCCGTCATTGGGATAGGCGACGACGCGGGACAGGGGCTCAAACGCCGGGTCACACTCCACGGCCTTGGAGTAGAAGTACTGCGCCTCGTAGAAGCGCCCCGTGCGCTCGTGGCACATCCCGTACCAATACCAGGCGGCGGCGCTGCGGCGGTTTTCCTGGATGGCCTTCCTCAGCCAGGGCTGGGCCGCCTCGTAACGCTCCTGCTGCGCGAGGGAGATCCCCCGGTCCAGCGCGCTGACGGCTACAGGCTTCGCCGGCTGCGCCGCGGCCTTCTTCGGCGCGGTCTTGCGGACCGTCTTCTTAGCGGGCCTCGGAGCCGTGACCTTACGCACCGATTTTTTGATGGGCGCCGGCGCCGGGGCATTCGCTGCCGCGTTGCTGTTCGCCAGGGCCTCCCCGGCGGAGAGGGCCGCGGCCAGCGCCAGGGCCGCCCAGAACCTCCTCTTCTCCTCGAGCATCAGAAGATCCCCTTCTTTCCGGACCGCGAGATGGCGGTCTTCTTGATTACGATATCCTTCAGGGTTATGGGCTCCTTCTTGTTGTCCTTGATAACGCGGACGACCGCGTTCTTCTCGTAGACCTTGATGACCTTGACCTGGCCGATGACCTCCGGCAGGACGACCACCGGGTCGTCAGGCACAACGGTCACGTAGGTGTCGCTGCGCACGACGTCCAGCACGTCCCCCACCTTCACCGCGTCCGCCCCCGGCGTAGCCTGGCTGCCCAGGGAGATGATGTATTCGCGGCGGCGGCGCGTGGACTTGGCCGTCGGAGCCAGGATACGTCCCACCGTGGTGAAGGAGGGCGAGAAGGTGTCCTCCGCCATGAGCGCGGAGCTGGGGTCGTTGCTGTGCATGACGTTCGTCACCTGGGCCATGGACTGGTTATAGACCTCCTCGATGGCGTTTTTGAAGGCCTGCCAGTGCGATGTGTTTTGGAACTGGTTCCACGTGGGCCGGCTCATCTTCTGCCCCTTATATTTCGACTGGGTCAGCCCAAAGGGATCGAGTCCGTTCTCAAAGGGGATGGGCAGCCCGGTGACCGCCATGTCCAGCCAGAAGACATCCTCGTCGGAGTCCAGCGTGAAGCGCCGGTCGCGGCCCTCCGTGGTGCGCGTCGCGATCTGCCGCACGTGGGCCGAATCGAAGACCCGCAGGCGCAGACGCACCCGCCCCGTCTCCATCGTCCCCACCACGTGCTTCTCCTTCAGAATCGCCTCGTAGAGCTCCATCTGCACGGCCATATCGTCGCCGCGCCGCCCGCCGGACAGCCAGCGGTTCATCCCCGCCTCGTCCAGCATCCGCACCTCGATCAGCGGCGACTGTTTGTAGAGGGACTCCAGATAGTCCGACATCTTCTGCTCCAGCACGTTATAGGGATAATACTTGCTCTCCCAGACCTCCATCCCCGTCGAGTTCAGCGTGGGGAAGATCACGACGGAGACACGCCGGGGCCCATCCCAGAGCGAGGAGGCGGCGCTGTCCGGTAAATCCGCCGCCGCCTGCCGGGGGGCGGACGTTTGTTTCCTCACCGCGGGTTTTGCGCTCGCGGAGGGCTTCCTCGCCGGCCTTCCCGGGGTGAGCGGCCGGAAGGAGTCCTCCTTCGGCTCAGCCCCAGAATAGCCGTCCGCCCATGCCACCGCCGGGAGAAGCAGCAGAAGCGACAGCAGGGCACATCCAATTTTTTTAAAGAGAACACCGCGCACGGAACTTCACTCCCAATCCTGAGATGCGGCGGGACATCCCCCGCGCGGAAAGATGAAGGCCGCCGCGCTTTATAGTATAATACAAGTTACGTTGGAACAGCCCAGGCGGGCACAATTTCAGAGGGGGGAATTTTTATGGAAAGGTTGAGCGTCTACAAGTGCGCCAAGTGCGGCAACATCGTCGAGGTCATGCACGTGGGCGGGGGAGAGCTTGTCTGCTGCGGCGAGGCGATGCAGCTCCTGAAGGAGAACACGACGGACGCGGCGCAGGAGAAGCACGTCCCCGTGCGCGAGGGCATCACGGTCAAGGTGGGCAGCGTTGCGCATCCCATGGCGGATGACCACTACATCGAGTGGATCGAGGTCATCAACGGCGAGCGCGTCTGCCGCCGCTTCATGAAGCCCGGCGAGGAGCCGGCCTCGGACTTCGACAGCGCGGTGCCCGGCGCTGAGGCGCGGGAGTACTGCAACAAGCACGGCCTGTGGAGAGCGAAGATCTAAACCTTTCGGGGCACGGCAATTTTCAGGATAGGTGATTAAAGATGAAGATTTCCAAAGAGATGACAGCCGCCATCAACGATCAGATCAAAGCGGAGTACGACTCGGCGTATATCTACCTGGGGATGTCCGCATGGTTTGAGAGCGAGGGCTTGTCGGGCATGGCTCACTGGATGAGGAAACAGTACGGCGAGGAGATCGAGCACACCGAGAAGTTCATCAAGTACCTCTACGAGCGTGGCGCGCGTGTGATCATCCCCGGTGTCGACAAGCCGAAGGAGAGCTACGCCAGCGCGCTCGAGGTCTTCCAGACGGCCTACAAGCACGAGCAGTACGTTACGGAGCGCATCTACAAGCTCGTGGACCAGGCTCTCGCCGAGAAGGACTACGCGACGCAGTCCATGCTCAAATGGTACGTTGACGAGCAGGTGGAGGAGGAGTCCTCCGCTGAGGCAATCGTCAGTAAGCTGGAGTGCCTCGGCGATTCCAAGCAGGCCCTTTACATGCTGGATAAGGAGCTGGGCGGGCGTTAACACCCCTCCGGATGAGGAATGATGAGGGGATGGTCCATGCCATCCCCTTTATTATTTAGGTCATATCATGACGGCGCACCGGAGAAAAAGAGAGGACGGAGCCCCGCTCTCCGCGCGTGAGGCCCATCTCAAGGCGTTCCTCGACGGGCTGTACTTCGCGTACTGCCGGCGGGAGCTGATCCAGCCCGACCCCCTGGGGTTCCTCTATACCTGCGCCCCCAAGGACCGAGAGGTCGTGGGGCTGATCGCCTCGTCCCTGGCCTACGGCCGTGTCGCGCAGATCCTCCGCAGCGTTCAGTTTGTCCTTGAGCGCCTGGGGCCCCACCCGCGACAGTTCCTGCTTGAGCACACCGGGACCCTGGAGGGGCTTTTGGGCCCCTTCAGGCATCGCTTCACCACCGCCGGGGAGATGGAGGGGCTGTTTACAAAGATGGCGGCGGCGCTCCGGGAACACGGGAGCCTTGAGGGCTTGATGCGCTGTTGTCTGGAGCGGAGCGGCGGAGAGCTCTTCAGGGCGCTGGACTTCTTCTCGGACGCGCTGTCGTCGGGCATGGGCGGTTTTCCTCTCATCCCGGCCCCTCGGGACGGGAGCGCGTGCAAGCGGCTCTTTCTCTTCCTCAAATGGATGACGCGCTGTGACAGCGTGGACCCCGGAGGCTGGACCGCGCTCTCACCACGCGACCTTATCATGCCGGTGGACACGCACATCCACGCCATCGCCCTGCGGCTGGGGCTGACGCGGCGGAAGCAGGCGGACCTCAAGGCGGCGGTGGAGATCACCCGCGCCCTGGCGCGCCTCCGTCCCGAGGACCCCACGCGCTACGACTTCGTCCTCACCCGCTTCGGCATCCGCGACGGGCTGAGCGTGGACGCGCTGGCCAGACTGGCGGCAGGCGGTCCCCCTAAGGGGCCGAATGGCGTATAATGTCAGCTAATATCTAAGGCTTGGGAGATGGACATGACCTTTTTGAACCCCGACTTTAAGCATGAGGACCTGATGAGGATGGCGCCGGAGGACCTGCCCGCCCTCGCCGCGGAGGTGCGGCAGCGCATCATTGAGACTGTCACCGAGAACGGGGGACACCTGGGGTCCTCTCTGGGCGTCGTGGAGCTGACCATCGCGATGCTGCGCCGGTTCGACCCCATTCAGGACCGCATCATCCTCGACGTTGGCCACCAATCCTATCCCTACAAAATTCTCACCGGCCGCGCCGGCCGCTTCCACACCCTCCGCCTGAAGGATGGGCTCTGCGGCTTTCCCCGGCGGAGCGAGAGCCCGTGCGACCACTTCAACACGGGTCACAGCAGCACGTCCGTCTCCGCCGCCCTGGGGTTCGCCAAGGCGCGGGACCTTCTGGGCGAGCAGCGCCACGCCGTCGCCCTCATTGGGGACGCGGCC
>JAFUYV010000247.1 GCA_017476945.1 Fretibacterium sp. | reverse complement strand
TGCCGTGTCCTCCAAAGAGCTCGCGGGCCTCGCGTGAGAGTTCCTTTCTCTCTGTGACGAAGACTTCTGCCCCAAGACGGGCCGCCAGCAGGGCGAGCTCCCTTCCGCTCACCCCGGCCCCGACGACCGTGATCCGTTTACCGTTCCAGGAGACCAACTCTCCCCCACTCATAGCACTTCACCTCTTAGAAAGATCAAAACCTCGCCACGGGCTTCCAGCGCGGCCGGACGCCCTTTAACCATTCGCGCCGATGGAGAGCAGTAACAGCGTCAACAGCGCCGCGCCCACCGCGTGCACAAGCCAAAAGCGCGCTGTCACCTCCGTCTCGTCCCAGCCCTTGCGCTGGAAGTGGTGATGCAGCGGGGCCATGAGGAAGACACGCCGGTTCAGCGTCCGGATCGTAAAGATCTGTATGGCGGACGACAGCGCCTCGAAGCCAAAAAGGAAGCCGACCGGCAGCAGGGCCAGGAGCCGCCCGTTTACGAGGCAGAGCGCCGCCAGCGCCCCGCCCAGGAAATGCGCCCCCGTGTCCCCCATGAACGTTCTCGCGGGTCGGAGGTTGTAGAACAGGAACCCCGCCACCATGAAGAACAGCTCGGAGACGGCCACCGCGTTAAAGCCCGCGGCGGGGACCAAAAGCGGGGCGGCGGCCAGCGAGATCAGCGTACAGCCCCCCGCCAGACCGTCCAGCCCATCGGTGATGTTGACGGCGTTCATCATCCCCACGCTGCCCAGGAAGGCCAGGGGGAGCGTGAGCCACCACGGCCCCCACAGCCCTGGCCAGAGCCCCAGCCGCCCGTTAAGGAGCAGGAGCCCCACCCACACGGCGCAGGTGATGAGCTGTAGCCTGAGCTTGCTCAGGCTGCGAAAACCCTCGCTGGAGTGGCTGAAGAACTTCAGCCCGTCGTCCAGCAGGCCGATCAGCCCCCCGGCCAGGGGAAGGCTCCAGAAGAGCAACGCCTCCGCGCCAAAATCCATAAGCGGGGCGAGGACCCCCAGCACCAGGAACACCACGCCGCCCATTGAGGGGGTGGCCGCCTTGATCTCGACGTCAATGCACACCCCGTAGCTCTTCTGCGCCTGGGTGAGGCTCATGCGCCGCTGCGCCCGTATCCAGAAAAACTGCAAGATCAGGCTGAGGCAGAGGAACAGCGCCCCCGCCCAGGCCGCCCGCGTCATGGCCGTCCCTCCGGCTCCCCACACAGCGCGCGGACGACGTTCTGCAGCCCCACGCTGTTGGAGCCCTTCACCAGAAGCCCGCGCCAACTTAGGCCCTTCACGAGCTCCATGGCCTCCCGCCAATCCCCGGCGAAAAACCGGCCCGGACGGTCCGGAGCAGAAAAAGCCTCACGCCACAGAGCCCCGACCAGGACGGCGTTCCCCACCTCGTCGAGCAGCGGCTCCAGCTCGCGGTGATAACGCGCCGCGTCCGGCCCCAGCTCCTTCATCTCCCCAAGCACCGCCATTTTTTCTGACCGGGACATGGGCAGCCTCACGAAGGTCTCCAGCGACGCGCGCAGGGACAGAGGGTTGGCGTTGTAGGCGTCATCCACAACAAAACGGCCATCCTTCAGGGACAGGACCCGCCCGCGCCCCGGCAGGGCCCGGAAGCCCCGCAGGGCGGCGGCGCACTCTTCCAGAGACATCCCCAACAGGTTCCCCAGCGCCGCGGCAAAGGCCAGAGGCCGGGCCATGTGCGTCCCCCACACCCCCGCCTGGAACTCTACGGACGCGGAGAGGTCCCCCCGCCCCAGGTGGAAGGCGAGAACTGGAAGCCCTTTCCCGGCGAAGGCTGGAAGCCCGTCCCGCATCTCGAAGTGCGGGGCCTGTATCTGAAAATCCGCCTTCCCCTCGCCGACGGACCAGCCCTCGGGCAGCCCCCTGCCGGAGGGCAGAAACGCACGCCCCCTTTCGCGCAGAAGGGGGTTGTCCGCATTGAAGAGGAAACGCCGCAGCCGTCGGGAGCCCGCGATCTCCATCTTGCCCCTCAGCACGCCCTCAAGGGTGCCAAAGCCCTCCAGGTGGACCGGCGCGACCTCCGTGACCAGCGCGGAGTCCGGCGGAAACAGCTCCGTCAGCTCCGCGATCTCCCCAGGCTTGTTCGCGCCGAACTCCAGCAGGAGTAACTCCGCGTCCAGCGGCATGGCCAGGACCGTTGCCGTGCAGCCAATGCGGGTGTTCAGGCTCCGCTCCGAGGCGTGAAGGCGGAAACGCTTCCCCAACACGCAGCGCAAAGCCTCCCGCGTGGTGGTCTTGCCCACGCTCCCCGTGACGGCGGCGACCTCCCTCAGACATCCTTCCGTCCGTGCGCGTTCCAGGTAGGCCGAGGCCATCCGCGCAAGGTCCCTCTCCGGGTCCTCCAGCTCCACGCAGGGGACCGTCAGCCCGTCGGGGCGCTTCCCGCGCCGGACGACGATCAGCCCCGCCCCTCGCTCCACAGCCGTTGGGGTTTCAGAGGGCCTTTGTCCCCCTGAGCTTGAACGACAAATATACCGGTGCCCGTCCGTCCGCTCGCCCTCCAGGGCCACAAAAGCCCCGCCGGGTTCCACGTAACGGTTATCCGTGGCGACATGGCCGGGGAACGGGAGCGCGCGCCATGCCTCCGGCACGCTCACCCCGATCAGCCCGAACATCTCCTCCAACGTCAGGTGCTCTTTCACGTCAGGCTCCCTTCCGCGAACCGCTCCAGGCATCCACGGTCTCCGCGTCGTTGTAGGGGTGTTTCACACTGCCGATCTGAAGGTATTTCTCCGGCCCCTTGCCGGAGACAACCAGCACGTCATCCGGCCCAAGGAGCTCCAGCCCTGTGCGGACGGCCTCGCGGCGGTCCAGGATGACCCGGTGCCGTGTGCCGCCGCGCTCCTCAATACCCTGGACGATCATCCGCGCGATCTCCGCAGGGTCCTCGTCTCGGGGGTTATCCATCGTGACGATCACCTCGTCCGCCAGCTCCGCCGCCACCCGCCCCAACTCAGGGCGATTCATGGGATAGCGCCCCCCGCCGTGGCCGAAGATGGAGACGACCCGGCCCTTCGTGAGGCCCCGCACCGTGGCGAGGACGTTCCGCAGCGCCGAGGGAGTGTGGGCGAAATCAATGAAGCAACAGGCCCCGCTGGGCAGCTCGTGGCGCTCCAGCCGCCCCGGCACCTGGGGGATGGCGGCCACGCCCCGGCGCACCGTCTCCTCATCAATCCCCGGACGACCCCACAGCGCCGTCACCGCGCAGAGGACGTTCCAGACGTTGAATTCCCCAACCAGAGGGCTCCTGAGCTGGAGGGGGGCGTCCAGGCCGCGCAGCGCCACCGTCAGGGACGTCCCATCCAGCGCCGTATGCCATTCCAGGACATGGGCGAAGGCCTCGTCTTCCTTGTCGAGGGAGAAGCCTCGAAGCCCTTCGGAGAACTCCTCCAGCAGACGGCGTCCATAGGGGCTGCCCGCGTTGGCCGCGCCCCGGAAGCCCGGCTTGGAGTAATGAGTGAACAGCAGTCTTTTGGCCTGAAAGTAGTTTTCCATGTCCTTGTGGAAGTCCAGGTGTTCCGGGTTGAGGTTCGTGAAGACCGGCACGTCGAAGCGCGCGCCCTTCAGACGGCCCAGGAAGAGCCCGTGGGAGGAGGTCTCCATGACGCAGGCCCCGCAGCCGTTCCGCACCATTGAGGCAATCTGGCGCTGCACTGCGCAGCTCTCCGGCGTCGTGCGGTCCGCATCGCGCTCCGTCACCCCGTCGTTCTCCACGATGGTCCCCAGAAGCCCCGTGCGGACCCCGGCGGCCTGGAGGATGCTCCTCAGGACGTAGGTTGTCGTGGTCTTGCCGTTCGTGCCCGTCACGCCCACCATCAGCAGCCTCTCCGCCGGGCGGCCGTAGACGGCCGCGGCCGCTTCACCCATGACCTCCCGCACGGAGGGGACGATAATCATGGGCAGGGGAGAACTCACAGGCCGTTCACAGAGCAGGGCGCAGGCCCCCCGCTCCACGGCCATCGGGACGTAATCATGCCCGTCGCTCGTCTCCCCGCGGATGGCACAGAAGAGCGTCCCCGGCACGGCCTGGCGGCTGTCCGAGACGGCCTCCTCAAGGGACGGATTGGCCTGTCCGCCTTCTCCCCCAACCCGCACCTCAGCCCCCGGCACCTGACGGCGCACCAGCTCCACGACCTCAGAAAATTTCACGCTCATATGCGGACTCCTTCATCAAGACATGGCTTGCGAAACATGACTTCTCAGCTCAGGGACTTACGCCCCCCTGTCCCCCCTGGCCGGGGCGTAGTACTCCAGCTCGGCCATCTCCTCAACGATATCCTTGAAGGGGGGCGCGGCCAGCTCGCCGCCGTAGTAACGTCCGGCCGACGGCTCCCCGATGACGATGAGCATCAGGTACTGCGGCTCCTCGTAGGGCCAGAAGCCGATGAAGGAGGCGACATAGCGATTGCGGCTGTACTTCCCCTTCTCCGGCACCTGGGCCGTCCCCGTCTTGCCGGCCAGCCTGGTGACCTTTGTCTCGGCGCGCTTGCCCGTCCCCTCAACGACGACCGCCCGCATGGCCTGCCTCAGCCACGCTGCGGTTTCCGGCGTCAGGACCTCGCGCATCACCTTGGGCTCCCCGCGGTAGACGGTCTCCCCGGACGAGTTGGTGGCCTCCTTGACGATATAAGGGCTCATCAGCCGCCCGCCGTTGACGATGGCGGCCTCCGCGGTGATGAGCTGCAGCGGCGTCACGGCCAGCCCCTGTCCGATGGCGATGTTCGCAGGGACAACGCCGCGCCACTGCTCCGGGAAGGGGACGATCCCCTTCGCCACGGCGGGGAGCTCGATATCGGGCTCCTGGCCAAACCCCCAGGCCAGCAGGCTCTCGTAGGTCTTCGTCCTCTCCGCGCGTATCCCGATCTGGGCCATCCCCACGTTCGAGGACTTGACCAGCAGGTGCGCCGTGTCGATGTTCCCCATCGCCACGGGGTAGGCCTCCGTGATGTAGCCGTCGGCCACCTTCAGGCGAGCGGGGCAGGAGAAGACCTCGTTCGTCCGGACCCACCCCCTCTCCAAGGCGATGCCCATGTAGATGGGTTTGAAGGTCGAGCCCGGTTCGTAGCCTCGGCTGACGGCGTTGTTGGAGAGGGCCTCCGGCGTGAGGCTGCGCCGGTTCTGCGGGTCGTAGGACGGCCAGCTCGTCATCGCCAGAATGGCCCCCGTCCAAGGGTCCATGCAGATCGCCGCAGCCCACTTCGCCTTGTTGGCCGCCGCCGCTTTGTAGAGGTGCTTCTCCACAATGTACTGTATCCGGCTGTCGAGCGTGAGGGTCACGGCGGGGATGACGTGCGTCCGCGCCTGGAAGGTCTCCGCCGTGGCGGCCGGCTGTTTGCCGGGGTGCCGGACGACGATACGGTATCCCGGCGGGTTATAGAGCGTCGAGTCCCACGCCTGCTCAATCCCGGCCAGTCCGCGATTGTCGATGTTGCAGAAGCCCAGGACGTGGGCCATAAGCTGACGGTTGGTATATAGCCTGTCCTGCTCGCCGATGCGTCGGAGGGCCCGTATCTTCAGGCCGCTCAAGGTTTCCGCCGCCTCGGGGGACATCTTACGCCTGAGCCACAGGAAGCGCGAACCCGCCTTCTGGGCCTCCGACACCTTCGTGAGGATATCCCCTGAAAACACCCGCTGGAGCTCCAGCGCCTCCTCGGGCTCAAGGAGGCTTGGGTCCACGGCAAAGCTGGGGAGCATCTCCGAGATGACCATGGCAATGCCTCGCGTGTCCTGGATGACCCCGCGGGCCGCCTTCACGGGCACCCTGCGCCAATACTGGTGCTGGGCCTGCTGGACAACCCGCACGTCCGGGTAGCAGTGCCGCTCCACCAGCGCCGCGCCCACCGTCAGGAACAGGACGGCAAACAAAAACCAGGGGCTGATGGAATAGTGCCTCTCCAGCGCCCCCGCCCCTTCTCTCTTTGTCATAACAGCCAGCACACGCCCCGCCTGCCGCACACGGCGTTACTCGCCGAAAAGCCAGGCCAGCCTCATGCGCCAGCCCTCCTTCTCCTGGGGGGCGTCCTTCTTCCGGGCCACGCGGGCCTCACGCAGATGGACGGGCAGCGTCTCCGCCTCCGCCAACTTCTGCATCCCAAGCTGTTCCTTGCAATAGCTGTAGATCTTGATGGGGGCGGCCAGGGCCGATATCTCCTGCTTCAGGGCCGCCTCCTCGTTGGAGAGGCGTTGTATGGAAAGGTCGAGGGAGTCAAGGTAGTAGGCCATGCGCGCCGCGTGAAAACGGAGGATCCCCAAGCCCATGATCACGCACAAGAAAAGCCCAAAGGACAGGATAACGCCCCAGCCCCGCCTTAAAAAAAGCCGTCCTGCCGATCTCCGCATGGTGACTCCCTCCCTCTGCATCAGGCTCCGAAGCGGAACGCCCGGAGTTTTGCGCTCCTGGCCTTGTAGTTCCGCGCCCTCTCCTCTTCCCCCGGCAGGATGGGATGCCGCGTCAGAACCCTGCCAAGCCCTTCTTCCTTCTCCCAGGCACGAAAACGGTGCTTCACCATCCTATCCTCCAACGAGTGGTAGGAGACGATCACCGCCACGCCCCCCGGCTGCGTCAGGGCGGGTATCTGCCCCAGCATGGAGTCCAGCTCCCCCAGCTCGTCGTTGACGAATATCCGAAGCGCCTGAAAGACGCGCCGCGCCGGATGCCCTCCCATCTTGCGCTGCACGGGCTCCGGCAGGCATCCCCGGATCAGGGCCGTCAGGTCCCCCGTCGTCTCCAAGCGCCCGCCCCGACGGAGGTGCTCCTCCACGCAGGCGGCGATCCTCCGGGAATGGCGCTCCTCCCCGTATTCCCAGAAGATACGCGCCAGCTTCTTCGCGTCCCCCTGAGCGAGGACGTCCGCCGCCGTGGGTCCCCCTCCCTGTGGGTTCATCCTCATATCCAGGGGACCGTCTTTCTGGAAGGAGAAACCCCGCTCCCCCTCCGAGAGCTGCATATTGGAGACGCCCAAGTCAAACACGAAGACGTCGAAGGGGCCCCTTCCCTCCAGCGCACCCCGCAGGTCCCCAAAGTTCGCGTGCACCGCGCTGAAGCGCGAGCCAAAGCCCTCCAGCCGCGCCTGGGCGAAGCCGAGGGCTTCAAGGTCCCGGTCTATCCCCACGACCTCCGCCCCCGGGAATGTGCGGAGCATCGCCTCCGAATAACCGCCGAGACCCAGCGTCCCGTCAACGGCCCTTACCGACGCCCTGCCGTCCATCTCCGCCCTCAGGACTGAGAGGACCTCCTCCAACAGGACGGGCTCATGTGTGTACGGCGCGTCCGCCGCCATTCTCTCCTGCGCCACCCTCCGGCTCCCCCTCCAGCGTATTAATTTACTATACCACGAATTGCGCGGGCTGAAAAGGCTCCCCGGCGCGCGGCAGACACAGACGGAGATCAGCAGTTTTTCAATTCTGAGATGCGCCGGCATCACGCACTATTGCTATAATACCTCCAGAGCTTCGGGCATCGCCAGGCCTGCAGGGCCGGAGTTAAAGGAGGCAATCTTCGATATGTCAAAAAAGTTCTCCCAAAGGTCTTCTCCGCGCACGTTTTTTCTCATAACAGCGGCCGTCGGCGTCGCTGTAACGGCGTTCGTCCTTCGGAAGCTCGGCGGCGGGCTGCTCCCGGCCTACCCGTTCTGGCTCCTGTGCTCCAGCATCGTCACCTTCTTTTTTTACGGTTATGACAAGAGGCAGAGCCGCTCCGGCGGATGGCGCGTGCCGGAGGCTGTGCTGCACCTCCTCTCCCTGATAGGGGGCTTCGCCGGCGGCTACCTTGGACGCCGTTTCTTCAGGCACAAGACCCAGGAGCCCCTCTTCCTCGTGGTCATCGTCCTGGCCGCCCTCCTGCACGCCGGGTTCTGCACCTGGCGATATCTCCTTTAGGCGATGGCCGTTCAGGTCCTTTCCTACCACCGCGGCCCTGGCCTCTCCGCCCTGATCCGCCGGTTCCTGCCCCCCTCGGAGGAGGCGAGCCAGGACGCGGGGGTGCGTTTTCTCGTCCCCTCGCGCAAGGACAGGGACTGGTGGCTGAAGCGCTCAGACCAGGACCAGTACGGCCCCCTGAACGCTCCTCCCGATATCCTCTGGACGTGGCAGGATCTCTATGACACCCTCTGCGCTGCCATCGGGGTCCGGCGGCGGCGCCCCCTCTCCCCTCCCGACCACCTGCTGATCCTGCGCCGCCTCCTTGACGAGGCCCTTGAAGAGGCGCCTGAGCTGGTGAAACGCTGGCCGGGGCTGAAGCGCGCCGGGTTTCTTGACGTGCTTTCCGACGACGTGCGCGAGCTCCTGAACGAGGCCGTGCGCCCCGAACAGATGGACATGGCTTCAGGGGGGCTCCCCTCCCCGGAGGGGCCAGCGTCGGAGCTGCTGCCGGGCATCTACCGCCGCTACCTCGCCTATCTGGAGGAGAACGGCCTTCTGGACAGCGCGCAGATATGTACCGCCGCGGTGGAGCTCCTGAACAGGGAGAGGACACCCTGGGGCCGGGAGTTAACTTTGGTGTTCACCGGCTTTCTCTCCTTCACCCACGGCCAGCTTGAGCTGGTGAGGGCGCTGGTCTCACACTGCAAGGATACCGTCATCCTGAAACCGGAAGCGGGGCTTTCAGGCCTGTACGACGCGGCGGGCCAGCTTGCGGGGTATGCAGAGCAGATGGGGCCCGCGCTCTCTCCCGGACGCGCTGTTGAACTTCCCGTTGCGGACCCCAGCCTTGAGCCGGAGGCCGTCGCCCGGAACCTGGCCCTCTGGCCCAGCGGGATGGGGGCTCTGGCCCAGGCCCAGGCGTTCCCCGGGTTCTCCAACATTGGCCTCATGACCTCACGGGGGAACAGCGGCGCCATGGTCTCCGCCCTGGAACGCTACGCCATCCCCTTTACCCTTGAGGCGGGGACGGACATCTCGCAGACGCTTCCCGGGCGTATCCTGGCCTCCCTCCACTCGCTGAGAAACTCCGGCTTCCCCACCTACGGGACCGCCCTGCTGCTCACGCAGCCCTGCTTTGCCGGCATCGCGTTCTCCACGGCCAACGCGCTCAAGGCGGGCCCCGTTGGCCTGAGCGCGTGGGAGAAGTACCTCAAGGCTGCCAGGCAGGATGAGGTGTCGGAGACGGCCTTGCGGGCCGTCCGCTCCATCGCGGCGTTCTGCCGCGTCCTCGCCCGCGGGGCCAGGCCGGCGGAACTCATGAGTGCCTTCCATAAATTCCTGACTGTGCGCGGGCTCTGGCTGGACCGCATGGAGGCTCTGCCCTACCCCGATCTGGACGAGACCATCCGCACCACCGCCTCGGCCATCGAGACCGTCCAGGAGAAGGCCCTGACCTTGCATGAACTTCTGCCCGACATTGGGCCCATCGGACAGACGGAGCTCAAGGGGGAAAGGGCCTTTGAATTTCTGGAGACCTGGTGCCAGCAGAGCGACACGCGGCCTCCCCTGCCCCTGTGCGGGGCGGTCCGCCTCTACGCCGGGCAGCCTCCCGTCCTCGCTTCGCACCCCGTTTGGATTATGCTGGACGTTACGCAGCAAACATGGCCGGGGCGTGCCGCCCAGTCCCCCCTGCTGGGCGCGGCTGAGCGCGAACGGCTTGACAGGAACGGCGCACACCTTCCCAGCGTCCACGACAAGGCCGTGCAGAGGGAGGCTCTCTTTCGCCGCCTGCTCCAGACGGGAGACTCCCTGACCGTGCTGTCGCGCTCCGAAGTGGATGACGGCGGCCGCCCTCTGGCCCGGTCGCCCTTCATCGAGCGCTTCTGCGCGGACATGGGGAACTGGGAGCTGCAAACCCTCGCCGCCACGCCCATCGAAATCTTAACCGGAGGGGACGACTGCCTCTTCCCCAGCATTGACCCGGCCCCCTCCTCCCCGGAGCTCATCCCTCCCGTCATCCGCGATCCCCGTGGGGGACCTCTTGGGCTGGGCGCCAGCGACCTCAAGGAGCTCCTGAGCTGTCCCATGCTCTGGTGGCTCCGGCGCAGGGGCCGCCTCCGGGAACGCACCCTGGAGCTCGCCACGGTGGCGGATTGGGGGACCCTTGCCCACGCCCTCTGGCAGGAGGTCTGGCAAAAATTCAGGCTGGCGGGGGACGCCGCCCGCTTTCCCCGCCTCGTTCAGGAGGAATGGAACACGCTGGCCTCCGGAGAGGGGCGCTACGCCCCCTTCAAGCGTTTCACGGGGGATCACCGGCTTCAACGCCGCCTGGAAAACCTGCGCTTCCGCATCCTGCGGCTTGGGGCCGTGCAGGGGCGTATCCTGGACCGCCTCTATCAGGCGGGCTTCCGCCACCGGGAGATCTGGCTGGAGGAGGAGGCGCGGCTGAAGCGCGGGCTGGACGGCGTCACGTTCACGGGGCAGTGTGACCGCATCGAGGTCCTGGAGGACAAGGCGGGCCGCCCTTATGCCCTCATCACGGACTATAAGGAGGGGAGGGTCGAGAAGTATGAGAAGGGGATGTCCCTGGAGGGCTGCCGATGGAACACCGCCGGACGGGACAAGTTCCGCTTTGGGCTCCAGCTCTCGGCCTACGCCGTCCTGTTTGAGGAGGGACACCCCGATCTTCCCCTCGCCGGGGTCAATTTCCTGGGGCTGGAGGACGGCCGGCTGACCGGGACCTTCGCGCCGGAGCTCCTGGAGTTCTTCGCTCCGGAGAGCTCGTCCTCCCCACGGCAGCTCGCCCTTCCCATGACGGAACGCGAGGAGGAGGCGGAGTACGCGATGCGGTGTGCCGCCTCCCTGCTGCACGCCGGGGAGTTTGGGCCATCCTACGACTCCGCCCTCTGCCGAACGTGCGGCATGAAGGGGGTCTGCCGCCGGGGTGATTTCGTCGGAGAAAGGCTGCACACCTCCGGCGGCGAGGCATCCTGGGAGGACAGCGGCGAGGATGAGCCGGAGACCGTCTAGGACACGTTTGCAGGGCACTCCGCCCGTAAGGTATACTGCCCCTGGCGGCAGCGCCGGCGGAGGACATCAGGACGAAGATCTGGAGAAAGAGGAGATGGCTGTGGCATGGACTGGAAGGATGCCCTTACGGATCATCTGTGCGACGCTCTTTTGACGCTCAGGACGCGGGAGGAGGCCTACGGCTTCCTGGAGGATATCGCCACGATCAACGAGCTCAAGGCTCTGTCGCAGCGACTGGAGGTCGCCCGTCTTCTGGAGCTCCCTATGACCTATCCCAAGATCGCACAGCAGACCGGCGCCAGCACGGCGACCATCAGCCGCGTCAAGAAATGTCTGGACTACGGCACGGGCGGTTACCGGCGCGTGCTGGAACGGCTGCGGCAGAAGCGGGACTGAGCCTCCGCCGCAGCCGGCCCATAGACGTAACCGGGCGCCACATCGTTAAAGTAACGCCTATTCGATGCCATACTCCTTGAGAAGCTGCTTATAGCGCCGCTCCACCTCGTCCGCCGTGCTTGGGTTGCTGCGGGCAGGGGCGGACGGGATCGCGGAGGGCTTCACCTGCGCGGCCGGCTGCTGGACCGTCGGGACGGCTGCCTGTTGCTGTTGCTGCTGTTCCTCCTCCGCCTCCTGCTGCTCCAGCTTCGCAAGGTAGGCATCGTCCTGTTCCACCAGGAAGAGCCGCGGCCCCCTGGGGTCGTTGTCCGCGGCGGCGTAGCTGCCGCCGTGGGTGGGGCACTGGGCCGTGGGGGCCTTGCCCGCCGGGATGTAAAGGGTCACGGCAGGACAGCCGCTCCTCGCCCGGTACCCCGATGTGCGGCAGATGGCGACCTTATCGACCTCGACCCAGCCCGGCGCGTTGGGGAAGTTTGCGGGGGTCTGCCGCTCCCCGACGGCGTAGGTCATGAATTTCTTCCAGACGGGCGCGGCCACCGTCCCGCCAAAAGCCCTGCGGCCTATCGGCTTGTTGTCATCGCGTCCGACGTAGACCGCCGTCGTCATCCCCGGCACGCCGCCCACAAACCAGGCGTCAATGAAGTCGTTGGAGGTTCCTGTCTTGCCGAAGACCGTGTACTTGGGGATGCTGGCGGGCTTCCCCGTGCCGGAACGGACCGCGTCCTGAAGCATGGAGCGGATGGTGTAGGACGTCTCGGGACGCATCGCCTGCGCGGAGACAGGCTGGCGGGACTCCAGGACCTTGCCGTCGCGGTCCTTGATCTCGCGGATCATAAGTGGAGCCATCCGCTTCCCCTCATTGTTGAAGCAGTTGAACGCCACGGCCATCTCCAGGGGCGTGAGGTTGGCGGTCCCCAGCGCGATAGAGAGGTCGTTGGGGAGGTATTTGGTCTCGATACCCATGCTGCGGGCCATCTTGACAATGTTGTCCGTCCCGATATAGGCCGCCATACGGACGGCCACCGTGTTGATGGAGTTCACGAGGGCCCTTTGCAGCGTGATCTCCCCCGCGTAGCCTTTGCTGGAGTTTTTCGGCGACCAGTTCTTCCCGTTGCCCCCGCGGTTCTTGAAGGTGATGGGAGCGTCCAGGAAATGATCGCTGGGCATGATGCCCTCCTCGACCGCCGTGGCGTAGACGATGGGCTTGAAGCTCGACCCCGGCTGACGGAGGGCCTGAGTCGCGCGGTTGAATTTGCTCTCCTTGAAGTCCTTGCCTCCAACCAGGGCAAGGACCTCCCCCGTCCCGGCGTCAAGACACACAAGGGCGCCGCTCGCCGGGGCAACGATGGTGTTGACCGCCTCACTGGCCTTGTCCTGAAGGTCAATATCAAGGGTCGTGTAAATCTGGAGCCCCCCGCTGTACACCTGCTCCTTGCCGTAGGTGGGCAGGAGGTCGTTGAAGAGGAGGTGCGAGACAAAGTAGGGCGCGCGGTTGAACTCCTCAATACGGTTGACGCGCTTGCGGAACTCCAGTTGTTCCTCATAGGCCTGCCGCCTCTGCTCCGCGTCAATCCAACCAAGGTACTCCATGCGGCCCAGCACGTAGTTCTGGCGGCTCTTGGCGTTCTGGAGGTTGCTCAGGGGGTTGTAGCGCCCTGGGTTGGCAATGAGCCCCGCCAGGATGGACGACTCCGCGATGTCCAGCTCCGAGGCGGGCTTGTCAAAGTAGGTGTGCGCGGCTGTCTCAGCCCCCCAGGCTCCGTGGCCGAAGTTGATCGTGTTCAGGTAGAGCTCCAGGAGCTTGTCCTTGGAGAAGAGCTTCTCCATGCGCATGGCGATGATGATCTCCTTGGCCTTGCGCGTGATGCTCTTCTCCTGGGAAAGGAAGAGGTTGCGCGCGAGCTGCTGGGTGATCGTGCTGGCCCCCTGGACCTTGCCCTTCTCAACGACGTCGATCCACAGGGCGCGCAGGATGGAGCCGACGCGTATTCCTCCATGCTGATAGAACGCCGAGTCCTCGGCGGCCAGCACGGCCTTGACAAGCCACGGAGAGATCTGGTGCAGCTCCAGGGGCGTCCGGTTCTCGATGAAGAGGCGGGCGATGACCTGGTTGTTGCGGTCGTAGAGGATAGAGGGGAGGCTGCTCTTGGGGTTAGCGACCTCGACCATGCTCGGCAGGTCCTCCGACAGCTTGACGATATACCACGCCACCCCCGCGCTCACCACCCCGAAGGCGAGGAGGATCAGGAGGAAGACCGTCATAAAGATGACCTTCAGCACGGAAGGGCGCTTCCTCTTTTTCGGCTTCCGCTTGACGGCGCCGCCGGTGCGCGGCCTGTCCAGCTGCTGTCCGCGGAAGAGGATATCCTCCGGCTGCTGGGGTACGTTATTGCGATAGCCTCTCCTGTTCGAGGGGCTGCGGGGAATTTCCTTCATCTTTAAATATCCTCCTGCATGAGCCAGCCCCACAGGGCCTGACCCTTATCCATCGTCTCT